>NZ_JARESX010000019.1:0-115293 GCF_046026435.1 Paraburkholderia sp. RL17-381-BIF-C
CGGTGCATGGGACCGGAGTAAGCGCTAAAGCGCTAACTCCGGTCGACATAGGAGAGCATTCAATGAATTCCCCGAAGGTCGTGGTCGAAGGGCTGTGCAAGGTGTTCGGCACCAACCCGAAACAGGCGATCGGCATGCTGGCAGGCGGCGCAACGAAAGAAGAGGTTTTCGCGCGCACCGGTCAGATTGTCGGCGTTCACAACGTATCGTTCGAAGTCAAGGAAGGCGAGATCTTCGTGCTGATGGGCCTGTCCGGCTCCGGCAAGTCGACGCTGATCCGTCTGATCAACCGGCTGGTCGAGCCGAGCGCCGGCAAGGTGCTGATCGACGGCCGCGATGTGGCGAGCGTGCCGCGCTCGGAATTGACGGCGCTGCGCCGCAAGGACATGAGCATGGTGTTCCAGTCCTTCGCGCTGATGCCGCAGCGAACCGTGCTGTCCAATGCGGCGTTCGGCCTCGAAGTGGCAGGCGTGGGCCGCAAGGAACGCGAGAAGCGCGCGATGGCCGTGCTCGAACAGGTCGGCCTCGCGCCGTTCGCGGAAAAGCTCCCCGCGCAGCTCTCCGGCGGCATGCAGCAGCGCGTGGGTCTCGCGCGGGCGCTGGCGGTCAATCCGTCGCTGATGATCATGGACGAGGCGTTCTCCGCCCTCGATCCGCTCAAGCGCAAGGAAATGCAGAACGTGCTGCTCGATCTGCAACGCGAGCAGCAGCGCACCATCCTGTTCGTGTCGCACGATCTGGAAGAAGCGATGCGCATCGGCACCCGCATCGCGATCATGGAAGGCGGCCGGGTCGTGCAGGTCGGCACGCCGCAGCAGATCATCACCAATCCCGCCGACGATTACGTCCGCGCGTTCTTCGAAGGCATCGACACGAGCCGCTATCTGACCGCCGGCGATCTGATGCAGACCGACGCCGTGCCGCTCATGCAGCACTCGCCGCAGATCGATGCGTCGAGCGTGGCCGCCACGCTCAACGGCAGCGCCGACTACGCGTTTGTGCTCGACAGCGAGCGCAAGATTCGCGGCTTCGTCTGCCGCGACGCGATGGGCAGCGCTTCGCCGCAGCTCAATCAGATCGAATGCATCCGCCGCACTACACCGCTGGATGACGTCGTCGAACGCGTGGTGGCGAGCCGCGCGCCGCTGCCGGTTGTCGAAGCCGACGGCTCCTACTGTGGTTCGGTCAACAAGACGAACGTGCTGAACGTTCTCACCCGCCATCGGAGTTCCCATGTCTGAAGTCATTCCACTTGGCGCCTGGGTCGATCACGGCGTTCACTATCTGCTCGACCACGACGCAAAAACTTTCGATTCCATCGGCAAGGTGATCGAGAGCTTTGCCGCGGTGATCGAACACGGCTTGCAAGCCGTGCCGATGTGGGCGCTGATGGCGTTCTTCGTCGGCATCGGGCTGTGGCGGGTGGGCTGGCGCTTCGCGCTGTTCACGCTGCTCGCCATGCTGCTGATCTACGGCACCGGGTTCTGGGATCAGATGGTGATCACGCTCGGCCTGACCTTGTCGTCCACGCTGATCAGCTTGCTGCTCGGTGTGCCGCTCGGCATCTGGACCGCGAAGAGCCGCACCGTCGAGATGATCGTGCGCCCCGTGCTCGATCTGATGCAGACCATGCCGGCGTTCGTGTACCTGATTCCGGCCGCGATGCTATTCGGTCTGGGCCGTGTGCCGGGGATTCTCTCCACCGTGATTTTCGCCATGCCGCCGGCGGTGCGTCTCACTTCGCTCGGTATCAAGCACGTGAACCGGGAAATCGTCGAAGCAGGGCAGGCATTTGGCTGCACGCCGTGGCAATTGCTTTACAAGGTGCAGTTTCCGAACGCGCTGCCGTCCATCATGACCGGCGTGAACCAGACCATCATGATGGCGCTCTCCATGGTGATCATCGCGTCGATGGTGGGCGCGGGCGGTCTCGGCAACGACGTGCTGGCCAGTATTCAACGGCTCGATATCGGGCTCGGCTTTGAAAGCGGACTTTCGGTGGTGATGCTCGCGATCATTCTGGACCGCATCACGGAGAGCTTTGGCCGCTCGCCGGGCATGGCGCGCGCGCCGCTGCTGTCGGGCTTGCGCAGTGTCATGAAAGTGCGCCGCGAGCCGGCGGCGCAACACGGCTGAGCCGCCGATGAAGCGCGACGCGATCACGCCGGTCGAGCCCCAAGCCGATTCGCCGCTGTCCGGGCTCGCGCACGTCGGCTTTCTGACGCTGCCGAATTTTTCGATGATCGCGTTCACGAGCGCGGTCGAGGTACTGCGCATGGCCAACTACGTAGGCCGCGCGCAGCACTACAGATGGTCGGTGATCACGCCCGACGGCGAACCGGCGCGAGCGAGCAACGGCATCACGGTAAAACCCACCACCACGCTCGCCGAGGCCGGCATGCCGGACGTGCTGATCGTCTGCGCCGGCTGGCATGTGCGCGATTACGTGAACGACACGGTGATTGCGTTGCTACGCGACGTCGCCGCAAAAGGCATTCCGCTCGGCGGCATCTGCACGGGACCGTATGCGCTGCTGGCTGCCGGATTGCTCGACGGTTATCGCTG
The DNA here is from genome assembly GCF_046026435.1 of Paraburkholderia sp. RL17-381-BIF-C. Taxonomy (NCBI): domain Bacteria; kingdom Pseudomonadati; phylum Pseudomonadota; class Betaproteobacteria; order Burkholderiales; family Burkholderiaceae; genus Paraburkholderia; species Paraburkholderia sp. RL17-381-BIF-C. The sequence continues at coordinate 2,566 of NZ_JARESX010000019.1, forward strand.
CACCGTGCATTGGGAAGACATGTCGCCGTTGCACAAGACCTACCCGGATGTGCGTTTCGCCGACGAGCTGTTCGTGATCGACCGCGATCGCATGACATGCACGGGGGGCACCGCGCCGCTCGATCTGATGCTGAACCTGGTCGGCATGCGGCTGGGGCATGCGCTCGCCGCGCAGGTGTCCGAACAATTCATCGTCGAACGGATTCGCGGTTCAACCGATTACCAGCACATTCCCGTCGATGCGCGGGTCGGTTTCTCGCGCGCGGAACTGATCGAGGTAGTGCGGCTGATGGAAGCGAATATCGAGGAGCCGTTATCGCTCGACGAACTCGCGCGGCTCGTGCATCTGTCGCAACGTCATTTGCAACGCATGTTCAAGATGTTCCTGAGCGTGTCGCCGACGCACTATTACCTGACGCTGCGTCTGCGTCGCGCGCGCGAGCTTCTGCGCAATACGGATGCGTCGATTGCGCGGGTGACGGCGGTGTGCGGTTTTCATTCGCCGTGTCATTTCAGCAAAGCCTATCGCGCGCAGTTCGGTCATGCGCCGAGCGTCGAGCGGCGGTTGTCTTCGTAATGAGCCACACCATGAATTGCATGCAGCGCCGCCTGAACCGGGCGGCGTAAGAGATCCGCTTCGTCCGTCAAAACCAGTCAAGCATCAATCACCCTGAGGGAACGCCATGAAACGTTTGTGGGCTGCGTCGTTGTGCGCGCTGTCTGTGTCGTCTGTCTTCGCTGCGGAACCCGCCACCTGCCGCGATGTCCGGTTCGCTGACGTCGGCTGGACCGATATCGCGGCGACCACCGGGCTTGCGTCGACCGTGCTCGAGGGGCTCGGCTACAAGCCGACCAAGACGATCGCCTCGGTGCCGATCACCTTTGCCGGTGTGAAGAGCAAACAGATCGACGTGTTCCTCGGCTACTGGTCACCGACCATGGACCCGATGATCGATCCGTTCAAAAAGTCCGGACAGCTCACCGTCTTGCCCACGCCGAATCTGACGGGCGCGAAATACACGCTGGCGGTGCCGGATTATGCGTATCAGTCCGGCATCAAGACGTTCGCCGATATCGCGAAGAACTACGACAAGCTCGACGGCAAGATCTACGGGATCGAGCCGGGCAACGACGGCAATGCGTTGATCAAGAAGATGATCGACAGCAATCAGTACGGGCTCGGCAAATTCAAGCTGGTGGAGTCGAGCGAGGCGGGCATGCTGGTCGAGGTGAACCGTGCGATCCGCGCGAACAAACCGATCGTGTTTCTGGGCTGGGAACCGCATCCGATGAACGTGCAGATGAAGATCGATTATCTGTCTGGCGGTGACGATGTGTTCGGACCGAATTATGGCGAAGCGAAAGTGCTGACGGTCACGCCGAGCGATTATTCGGCGCGTTGCCCGAATGTGGCGAAGCTGGTGTCGAATCTGCAGTTCACGACCGATATCGAGAACCACGTCATGCTGCCGATCATGAACAAGACCGACCCGAACAAGGCCGCGCGCAAATGGCTGAAGGCGAATCCGGCGGTGCTCGACAAATGGCTGGCAGGGGTGAAGACGTATGACGGGAAGGATGGGTTGCCGGCTGTGAAGGCTTATGTAGCCGGGAAGTGAGGTTGGGTTGGAGAATGGGGCGGCGGATGGGGCAGTCTTTTAGGGATGCCTTATACGTCGCTTTGTTTTTTTTGTTTTCTGTTCGTTTAGCCCGCGGGCGGCGGTCTCGTGTGTTGCCGGCAGACGGCCGTTTCTGCATCGCGATTGGATCTTGTCTGATAGTTTCGCTTCAGAGTTCCTACGGCGAGTGTCGGTGTTTATCGACTCGCATTAGATTCCGTGTGTGGATACCTCAGTTTTAGGAGTTGTCGGATTTTTTGATTGTTGCAGTCCTTATAGGGTGCTTGGGCTAAATCCAAGTACAACCGATAAGGACGACGATGATAAGAAACAGAATTAAAGAGAGTCCGGGCGCAATGGTGACCCGCCTGTTGGCCGCATTCATGCTGCTCATGTTGGCGTTCGGTGCGAACGCTGCTGATTGCAATGCGGTGTGGGCGGCCACCGGCGCGAAGCCGGGTTCGCCCAGTTGGCACCGGTAAGCTGCCTTCCGTCATGACCAAGCCAGACTTCATTTCAGATTCGGCGACCTTTTATCCGCTGTGGGAGCGTGCGAGCGCGCGCGTGCAAGAGTTGGCGTCAGCCTCGCCGGCCGAGCTACTCTATTTTGACTCTGTTGATATATCCACACAGAAATTTTTTGAACTTGTACTAGCATTGCTGGCCCAGGAAGGTGGGCGCGATTTTGTCAGCCTGGTACTGAAGCCTGACCCCTTCAGTCATTTTAATTTTCACTTCCACAAATACCCCGGCTTCGTGCATCGCGCGGAGCAATCCGATGACGATTTTTTTGAATCCTGGCAACAGGATCCGGGCGACAGTCCGGCAGATTGTTTATGGGCCAATTCTGAGCGGTATGCGGTTCTGCCGACACCTGGAACATGGTTCATGTACGCGGACAGAAAACGGGAAATGGGCGTACTGACAGGGCCGCCTAATATCCTTGCGTTTGCCCGAAGCTTTTATCCGTTTTTTCTCCAACCTGGTGAAGGGTTCAGCGTTGTTGAATAGCTTGCGTTAGATCGCGAGGTCAGGCAGGGCGGAAACGCCGTAACAATCCGCGTCGTTTCCGCATGCCACGTTTACCGCCTGAGGCTACGCAAGATTCCTGCGGGTTCGAAAAGCGCAACTGTCAAAATCCGCTTGAGCAGTTTATGAGCAACATTGATTACATCAATGACCTTGAGACATTCACGCTGCTTTGGCAACGTGCACGCGAATGTATGGAACGAGTGTCAGTGACCCCGGCCTCGAAGCTTTTGCGCTTCGACTCTTCTAACATTGCTACGGAGGTTTTTCTCGACCTTATCCGAAGCATCGCGGTGTTCCACGGAAGCGGTGAGTTCGCTGTGGTCGTTATTAACCCAGATCCGTTCAGCTACTTCCATATGCATTTTGGCAAGTATCCGGGATTCATACTTGAAGCTCGTCATACGAACGAGGATTTTTTTGACATACTGATGATGGACCCTGGTGACAGTCCAGCTGACGCGATTGGATTTTATTCGGAGCAATACGTCGTCTTGCCACCATCGGGCGAATGGTTCTGTTATGCCGATCGAGGATGGGTTGGCGGAACTGGTGTTCTCAGCGGTCCCCCGGACGTCATGCAATTTGCTAAGCAGCGTTTCGCGTTTTACGAGAATCCAGCGTAAATCTTTATTGAATCGCCATCGTCGTCGTTACGTCCGATTACGGAAGTAGCGCGCGTGTCCCGGACAACAGGTCGGGACACACGCTTCCACTGGAGGCGGTCGCTCAACGCGTAAACACGTGGCTCCTTCGCGTCAGCGAAACCCAGCGAACGGAGGAATTCAACGCGCGTTCGAGGCCCGATTTGGCTAATCGCAGGACGGTTGCGTCACGTACAGGATCAGGTTGAAGTGAAATGGAAAAGCGAATCTTCGTCGACAACCCAGCTGAGTTTCAAGATCTCTGGGCACGCGCCACTGCGGGCGTGCGGCTACTCAAGCACGCGCCACAAGATAACGTCGTGTATTTGGCCTCGTCGATCGTTACGACACGCCACTTCTACCAGTTCGTTAGAGCCCTGCTTAGATTCACGAACCAAGACACGGACGATTTTGCTTTTGTAGGATTGCGCCCAGATCCGGTCGGATACTTCTTCAACCACTTTTCAAGGTATCCCGCGATCATCTTTCAGCCGACAGACATTGAAGCCGACTACTGTGCCATGTTGCAGGCCGACCCGCGCGGCAGTCCTGCGGACGCGCTAGCATTTAACACCTGAGCTTATGCGATCTTGCCTCGATCCGGGCAATGGCTAGCCTGCGGGAATGATTCGAAGGAGGCTGCGGCGTTCCCTGGAATAGCAGAAGCCAATGAATTTGCCCGCACGACACTATCAGGTGACATTTTGCGACCTGGGGTCAATTTCAAAATCGTTGACTAGGAGGCCCTTGCCTGCTTGCCTGCCGAATGCTGCACTTTGCAGCGAAAGACCGTGCGGCATCTAATCGCGCGCCGACAATACGGGATTGATTCCCTGGCGGCTGTTCGAACAACGGCGCCTCAACCGCGGAATACTTTCCCTCCTTAGCCAAAGAGGGAACGCTCAATATCCAATCTGATAGGCATCGATGTGGTAACCAATGAGTAGATTAGATTACATCCATGATTTGACGGAGTTCACGCTTCTCTGGAAGCGCGCGAGGGAGGGTGTGCGCGCTCTCGTCGGCGTCCCGCGCGACGAGTTGCTGTACTTCGACCCGATCGATATCTCAACGCAAAAATTCTTTGAGCTTGTACAGGCGTTGCTTGCGTTGCAGAGTAGTACCGAATTTGTGACGCTGATTTTGAATCCCGATCCGTTCGACTATTTCCACCATCATTTTGGAAAGTATCCCGGCTTCATTCATCGCGGTGAGAACTCGGACGACGAGTTCTTTCACTTCATGATGGAAGATCCGGGCGGAAGTCCCGCGGATGCACTGGGTGTGAATCATCGGCACTATGCGATCCTGCCGGTGGAAGGTGAGTGGATCGCCTTTGGCGATCGATCATGGGACGTCGGCGTCTTTTATGGTCCGGCCGATATCATGGAGTGTGCGAGGCACTTCTATCCATTTTTTCTACAACCGCCAGAGCGCTTCCGGATAGAACTGTAGTCGGTTGACTTGCGGGATGGGCCAGTGACCGCAACTTGTGCGGCAACATTCCGGCCCGCTGCTTTAGCCTTCAAACCTGCCGACTGGATGAATCCTGTCATTCGGCTGGCAAATTCTTGTCCGGCCCGCTCTCACCCCCCTCAAATCGCCCGCGCCCGCCCCGGAAACGTCTCCTCATAATCCCCACTATCCACCGCTTCCGCCGCCGTGCCGCGCTGCTCGCGATACATCATCGGCGGCAAACCAAACTGCTTGCGAAACTCCCGCCCCAGATGCGACGCATCGGAAAACCCGCAACTCGACGCAATATCGGCCACCGTCTTGTCCGAACTCGTGAGCAGCCACGCGGCGGTGCGCAAACGCACCTGCTTCGCATAAGCCTGCGGCGCCTTACCCGTTTGCGCCTTGAAAAGCCGCTCCAACTGACGCGGCGACAGATCGAGCTTGCCCGCAAGTTCGTCGAGCGACAACGACCGGCCCACGTGCTGTTCCATCAGCAGAATCGCGCGCTTCACTTTCGGATGCGCGGCCGGCGCGAGTCCCGGTGGATGCGGCTGCGGCGCGTTACCTTTCTGCATGTCGTCCACAAGCAGAATACGCAGCGCCTTCTGCACCGTGGCGGTTTCGAAATGCCGCAGCAGAATCGCGGCGGCGACGTCGATCGACGCGCGTCCGCCTGAACACGTAATGCGCCGGCGGTCGATCACGAACAGCCGGTCGGCGACCAGCGCTTCCTCGTTGACCGACGGAAAACGTTCGATGAAATCCCAGTAGTGAAACCAGCTCACGCAGATGCGGTGTCCCTCCAGCACGCCCGCGCGCATCAACGAAAACACGCCCGTGCACATGCCGACGAGCGTCGCATTCGTGGCGGCGGCGCGGCGAATGAAGGCGAGGGTCGCTTCGTTCGTGGCAGGCCCGGAATGCAGCAGGCCGCCCACCACCACCACGTAATCGAACGGCTCGGCGGTGTCGAAGGTTTCCCACGGGGTGATCTGAATGCCACAACTCGCACGCACCGGAGCAAGGGTTTCCCCTATCACGCTCCACGAGCAGCGCACGGGCTTGCTGAAATCGCCTTCATCCGCGGACAGGCGCAGCAGGTCGACGAAACCCGAAAACGCCGTCAGCGTGAAGTTCGGCAGCAGGATGATGCCGAAGCGGATGCGCTGCTTCGAGGTGCCGTCGATCGATTGAGGGGGAAGCGGTTCAGCGGAATTCATGCATGCAGCCAGCAAGGAAAAGGGTGGGATCAAGCATAGCACCAGGGATGGCGGCCATCGCCAGCCGCAAGCGCGGCGCCCTTCGCAAATGCGTCAAAAGTCTTCGCAAATACGTCGCCGCCCTTTGCCGGCAGCCGGCTTGACGCCACTATCCCACTGTCATGCCGTTTTTATTCTATCGATTCAAATTGACGTGCGGTGCAATAGCAGCAAATCCACCCAAGGCATCGCAACGCACAAGGTACGCCATGAACGTCAGCGTCTTCGATCTGTTCAAGATCGGTATCGGTCCCTCAAGCTCGCACACGGTCGGGCCGATGATCGCTGCATGCCGCTTCGCCTCGCATATCGAAGACGCCAATCTGCTCGGCTTCGTGCGCGGCGTGAAGGTCGAACTGTTCGGCTCGCTCGGCGCGACCGGCAAAGGGCACGGCACGGACAAGGCAGTGCTGCTGGGGCTCGAAGGCAATCTGCCCGATTCCATCGACCCGGACGTGATCGAGCCGCGCCTGCAGGCCATTCGCGCGACGAAGCAGCTCGTGCTGCTCGGCAAGCATCCGGTGAAATTCGACGAACGCGAGCATCTCGGCTTTTTCCGCAAGCTGATGCCGGGCGCGCCGGGCTCGGGCATCGTGCATCCGAACGGCATGCGTTTTCAGGCTTTCGACGAAAACGGCCAGTTGCTGGTGGAGAAGGAGTATTTCTCGATCGGCGGCGGCTTCGTGGTGAATCGCGAAGGCGATCGCGTGAACGGCGTGCGCGCCGGTGCCCAGGTGCCGTATCCGTTTCGGACCGGCGACGATCTGATGCGCGTCTGCCGCGAAACCGGTCTGTCGATCGCGCAGATCACGCTGCGCAACGAATGCGCGTCGCGTCCTGAACAGGAAGTGCGCGACGGCCTGCTGACCATCTGGCGCGCCATGGCGGCCTGCGTCGAACGCGGCTGCAAGGTGCGCGGCGAATTGCCCGGCCCGATGCATGTCAAGCGCCGCGCCGCCGATCTGTGCGCGCAACTGCGTTCGCGTTCGGAAGAGTCGCTGCGCGATCCGCTCTCCATGCTCGACTGGGTCAACCTGTACGCGATGGCCGTCAACGAAGAAAACGCGGCGGGCGGGCGCGTCGTCACGGCGCCGACCAATGGCGCAGCCGGCGTGATTCCCGCGGTGCTGCACTACTACGTGAAGTTCATGCATGCGTCGAACGACGAAGGCATTGTCAACTTCCTGCTGACGGCCGCGGCGATCGGCATCATCTACAAGGAAACGGCGTCGATCTCCGGCGCGGAAGTGGGCTGCCAGGGCGAAGTGGGCGTGGCCTGCTCGATGGCCGCCGCGGCGCTCGCCGCCGTGATGGGCGGCACGCCGACGCAAGTCGAAAACGCCGCCGAAATCGGCATGGAACACAACCTGGGCATGACCTGCGACCCGGTCGGCGGACTCGTGCAGATTCCGTGTATCGAACGCAATGCGATGGGCGCGATCAAGGCGTTGAACGCCGCGCGCATGGCGATGAAGGGCGACGGCCAGCATTATGTGTCGCTCGACAACGTGATCAAGACGATGCGCGAAACCGGCGCGGACATGAAGACGAAATACAAGGAGACGTCGCGCGGCGGGTTGGCCGTGAACGTCATCGAGTGTTGAACAGCAACGAAGCATTAAGCACGAGTACCCACTAAGGACAGACGATGAGCCGCTATTCGATATTCAGCCTGTTGCGCAACGGGATGTCGTATCACGAGAACTGGGAGCGACAGTGGAAGAGCCCCGAGCCCAAACGTGAATACGACGTCGTGATCGTCGGCGGCGGCGGGCATGGTCTCGCCACCGCGTATTACCTGGCGAAGGAGCATGGCGTGCGCAACGTCGCCGTGCTGGAGAAAGGCTGGATCGGCGGCGGCAATACGGCGCGCAATACGACCATCGTGCGCTCGAACTACCTGTGGGACGAGTCGGCCGCGCTGTACGAAAAAGCGATGAAGCTGTGGGAAGGGCTCTCGCAGGACCTGAACTACAACGTCATGTTCAGCCAGCGCGGCGTGATGAACCTTGCGCACACGTTGCAGGACGTGCGCGACACCGAGCGCCGCGTGAATGCTAACCGGCTGAACGGCGTGGACGCTGAATTCCTCACGCCCGAGCAGATCAAGGAAATCGAGCCGACCATCAATCTCAACAGCCGCTATCCGGTGCTCGGCGCTTCGATCCAGCGCCGCGGCGGCGTGGCGCGTCACGATGCGGTGGCCTGGGGTTTCGCGCGCGGCGCGGATCAGGCCGGTGTGGATATCGTGCAGAACTGCCAGGTCACGGGCATTCGCCGCAACGGCAGTCAGGTGGTCGGCGTGGACACCACGAAGGGTTTCATCAAGGCGAAGAAAGTCGCGGTGGTGGCGGCGGGCAATACCTCCACGCTCGCCGACATGGCCGGCGTGCGGCTGCCGCTGGAGAGCCACCCGTTGCAGGCGCTGGTGTCGGAGCCGATCAAGCCGGTGGTCAATACGGTCGTGATGTCGAACGCGGTGCACGCGTATATCAGCCAGTCCGACAAGGGCGACCTGGTGATCGGCGCGGGCGTGGACCAGTACACGGGTTTCGGTCAGCGCGGCAGTTTCCAGATTATCGAGGGCACGCTCGAAGCGATCGTCGAAATGTTCCCGGTGTTCTCGCGGGTGCGGATGAACCGGCAGTGGGGCGGCATTGTGGATGTTTCGCCGGATGCGTGCCCGATCATCAGCAAGACCGACGTGAAAGGGCTGTATTTCAATTGCGGCTGGGGCACGGGTGGCTTCAAGGCGACGCCGGGCTCGGGATGGGCTTACGCGCACACCATCGCGAAGGATGAACCGCATCCGTTGAATGCGCCATTCTCGCTGGACCGTTTCTATACCGGCCACCTGATCGACGAGCACGGCGCCGCCGCCGTCGCCCACTAACGCCACGCACTGCGACGAGGAACGAAGAAATGCTATTGATCGAATGCCCGTGGTGCGGGCCACGCGCCGAAACCGAATTTTCCTGCGGCGGCGAAGCGGATATTGCCCGTCCGCTCGACACCGACAAACTCACCGACAAGGAATGGGGCGACTACCTGTTCATGCGCAAGAACCCGCGCGGCGTGCATCGCGAGCAATGGCTGCACACGCAAGGCTGCCGCCGCTGGTTCAAGGCGCAGCGCGACACGGTGAGCTACGAGATCCAGGGCTACGAGACGTTCGAGCGACCGCTGCTCGCCATGGGCAGCAACGAGGCTAAACCACAAGACAAGGCACCGAACCAGGCACAAGAGGGCAAGGCATCATGAGCCAGAAAGACCGACTCCCCAACGGCGGCCGCATCAATCGCGCCATGCCGCTGACGTTCACGTTCAACGGCCGCCAGTACCAGGGCTATCAAGGCGACACGCTGGCCTCGGCGCTGCTCGCGAACGGCGAGCATTTCGTCGCGCGTAGCTGGAAGTACCACAGGCCGCGCGGCATCGTCACGGCGGGTGTGGAAGAGCCGAATGCCGTGGTGCAACTGGAAACCGGCGCGTACACAGTGCCGAATGCCCGTGCGACCGAAGTCGAGTTGTACCAGGGACTCGTCGCCACCAGCGTGAACGCGAAGCCGAGCATCGAGAAAGACCGCATGGCGGTCAACCAGAAGATCGCGCGCTTCATTCCGGCGGGCTTCTATTACAAGACCTTCATGTGGCCGCGCAAATTCTGGCCGAAGTACGAAGAAGTGATCCGCGACGCGGCAGGTCTCGGCAAGGCGCCGGAACACACCGACGCGGACCGCTACGACAAGTGCTTTGCGCATTGCGACGTGCTGGTGGTGGGCGGTGGCCCGACCGGGCTCGCGGCGGCGCACGCCGCGGCATTGTCCGGCGCGCGCGTGACGTTGGTCGACGATCAGCCGGAACTCGGCGGCTCGCTGCTGTCGTGCCGTGCGGAGATCGACGGCAAGCCCGCGCTGCACTGGGTGCAGAAGATCGAAGACGAACTGCGGCAGATGCCCGACGTGAAAATCCTGTGCCGCAGCACGGCGTTCGGTTATCAGGACCACAATCTAGTGACGGTGACACAGCGGCTCACCGAGCATCTGCCGGTATCGCAGCGCAAAGGCACGCGCGAACTGATGTGGAAGATCCGCGCGAAACGCGTGATTCTCGCGACCGGCGCGCATGAACGGCCCATCGTGTTCGGCAACAACGATCTGCCGGGCGTGATGCTGGCGTCGGCCGTGTCGACCTACCTGCATCGCTATGCGGTGCTGCCGGGCCGCAACGCAGTGGTCTTCACGAACAATGACGACGGCTATCAATGCGCGCTCGATCTGAAAGCGGCCGGCGCCCAGGTGACGGTGGTCGATCCGCGCGCGAGCGAATCGAAGGGCACGCTGCCCGCGCTGGCACGGCGCTACGGCGTCAAGGTGATGAACGGCGTGGTAATCACGGCCGCGCACGGCAAACTGCGCGTGGCGTCGGTTGACGTGGCGTCGTATTCGAATGGGCAGGTCGGTGCGAAGCAGGGCGAACTCTCGTGCGATCTGCTCGCCATGTCCGGCGGCTGGAGCCCGGTGCTGCATCTGTTCGCGCAATCGGGCGGCAAGGCGCATTGGCATGACGAGAAGGCCTGCTTCGTGCCGGGCAAGGCGATGCAGGCGGAGACGAGCGTCGGCGCCTGTGCCGGCGACTTCACGCTGGGCCAGGGCATCCGCTTTGCGGTGGATGCCGGTATCGAGGCGGCGCGCGCGGCGGGCTTTATTGTCGCGCGGCCGAATCCGGTGCAGGTGGCCGAGATCACGGAAGCGAAGATGCAGCCGCTGTGGCTGGTCGGCGGCCGCGAACTGGCCACGCGCGGGCCGAAGCAGTTCATCGACTTCCAGAACGACGTGTCGGCCGCGGATATTTTCCTCGCGGCGCGCGAAGGCTTCGAATCGGTCGAACACGTCAAACGCTATACCGCGATGGGCTTCGGCACCGACCAGGGCAAGCTCGGCAACATCAACGGCATGGCGATTCTCGCCCAGGCGCTCGGCAAGACGATTCCCGAGACCGGCACGACCACGTTCCGGCCGAACTACACACCCGTCACGTTCGGCACGTTTGCCGGCCGCGAGCTGGGCGAGTTTCTCGATCCGGTGCGCAAGACGGCGGTACACGAATGGCACGTGGAAAACGGCGCGGCGTTCGAGGACGTGGGCAACTGGAAGCGTCCGTGGTACTACCCGAAAGCTGGCGAAGATCTGCACTCGGCAGTGGCGCGCGAGTCTCTCGCGGTGCGTACGAGCGTCGGCATTCTCGACGCCTCGACGCTCGGCAAGATCGACATTCAGGGCCCCGATTCGGCGAAGCTGCTGAACTGGGTCTATACGAATCCGTGGAGCAAGCTGGAAGTCGGCAAGTGCCGCTATGGCCTGATGCTCGACGAAAACGGCATGATCTTCGACGACGGCGTGACCGTGCGCCTCGCCGACCAGCACTACATGATGACGACCACGACCGGCGGCGCGGCACGTGTGCTGACATGGCTCGAACGCTGGCTGCAGACGGAATGGCCGGACATGCGCGTGCGGCTCGCGTCGGTGACGGACCATTGGGCGACCTTCGCCGTGGTCGGTCCGAACAGCCGCAAGGTGCTGCAGAAGGTTTGCCACGACATCGACTTCGCGAACGCGGCATTCCCGTTCATGAGCTATCGCGAAGGCACGGTGGCTGGCGCGGCCTCGCGCGTGATGCGCATCAGCTTCTCGGGCGAGCTCGCCTATGAAGTGAACGTGCCGGCCAACGTCGGACGCGCGGTGTGGGAGGCGCTGATGGCCGCGGGCGCGGAATTCGACATTACGCCGTATGGCACCGAAACCATGCACGTGCTGCGCGCGGAGAAGGGCTACATCATCGTCGGCCAGGATACGGACGGTTCGATGACGCCGTATGACCTCGGCATGGGCGGACTCGTCGCGAAGTCGAAGGACTTTCTCGGCAAGCGTTCGCTGACCCGCTCGGATACCGCGAAGGCGGGGCGCAAGCAACTGGTCGGCTTGCTCTCGGACGACCCGTCGTTCGTGATACCAGAAGGTTCGCAGATCGTCGCCGGTCCGTTCCAGGGCGAGACGGCGGCGATGCTCGGCCACGTCACGTCGAGCTACTACAGCCCGATCCTGAAGCGCTCGATCGCGATGGCGGTGGTGAAGGGCGGTCTCGACAAGATCGGCGAGACGGTCACGATTCCGCTTTCTAGCGGCAAACAGATTGCAGCGAAGGTCACCAGTTCGGTGTTCTACGACAGCGAAGGAGCACGTCAACATGTGGAATGAAACGAGAGGGACGGCGTCGGTCGTGGATCGCGCTGTCGGCAAGCAGACCGGCGTGTGGCAGGAGTCGCCGCTGGTGGGCGCGGATGCGCTGCTGAAGAAACATCAGGCGACGGCATCCGCGGCGTTCAGGTTGAACGAGCGGCCATTTCTGGAACTCGTGAATGTGCGCGGCGATACGCGTGACGCGGCGTTCGTGCGCGCTTTCGAAAGCGTGGTCGGCTGCCGTCCGCCTGAAAAGGCCAACACGGTGGCGCGCGGCAACGGCTACGACGTGATGTGGCTCGGCCCGGACGAGTGGCTGGTGCGCTCGGCCGCCGCCCACGACGCGACGCGTACCGCGCCGTTGCAGGCCAAGCTCGGTGCCGCGTTCGCAGGCGTGTTCGCGTCGGCGGTGGATATCGGCAGTGGCTATACGGTGCTCGAAATCAGCGGCACGCGCACGCGTGAAGTGCTGTCGCGCGGTTGTCCGCTCGATCTGCATCCCAAACTATTCGGCGAGGGACAGTGCGCGCAGAGTCACTTCTTCAAGGCATCGATGACATTGCTGCCCACCGGCGCGAGCAGTTTTGACCTGGTCGTGCGCCGCAGTTTTGCGGACTACTTCGTCAAGATCATGCTCGACGCGGCCGAGCCGCTGATGTCGTAAGGCGCGGCGGGCGGTCGATGCCGAACCGCTCGCGCCTTTTTCGCGCTGATTGACCGACATGACGTCGACACGTCTAGCCACCGCGCGCCTCACCGAGCGCGCGTGCCACGAGGGCGATGCGCACGCCGCGCTCGCGCTGCTCGATCAGAGCATCGTGCTGCGGCACCGGCGCATCGCGCTGATCCGTTATCTGCTTGCCCAGCAACTCGGCGCGCCGCTGCAGGCGCGTCATCACGAATACGTCGAAAAGATCGCCGCGCGGTTGAGTGCGGACACGCTTGCGCGCATTGCCGGTGCCGCGCGCTCGCGTTTGCGGACGTAGCGTTCGAGACGCACGTGGATGGAACGACGCCCCCGTTCCATCCCGATGACGTATTTCTTCTATGTGGCCGATTTATGTCGGCGTCTACTGAAATCTCCTCGCAGCACCCACGCGGCAGCCGCCGCATCAACCAGGGGATGACATGTCTACCGCTTATCAGCCGCGCGCGAGCGCAGCCGCCCGACTCGAACGACTGCCGTTCTCCGGTTATCACCGGACCATTTTCATCATCATCGCCGTTGCGTTCTTTTTCGATTCCGTCGATCTCGGCACGATGACTTTCGTGCTCGGTTCGATCAGGACGGAATTCGGCTTATCGAGCGCGACGGCGGGGCTGGTGGCCAGCGCGAGCTTCTTCGGCATGGTGATCGGCGCGGCGATTGCGGGATTGCTGGCGGATCGCTTCGGACGCCGGCCGGTGTTTCAATGGAGCATGGTGCTATGGGGGCTCGCATCGTATCTGTGTTCCACGGCGCAAAGCGTCGAAGCCCTGATCTTTTATCGCGTGCTGCTCGGCTTCGGCATGGGGATGGAGTTTCCCATTGCGCAGACGTTGCTGTCGGAGTTCGTGCCGGCTGCGTCGCGCGGCCGCCTGATTGCGTTGATGGACGGGTTCTGGCCGCTCGGCTTCATTACCGCGGGCGTGGTGTCGTACTTCGTGCTGCCGACGTTCGGCTGGCGCACCGAGTTCGCGCTGCTCGCCATTCCTGCGGTATTCGTGCTGATCGTGCGCCGCGTGGTGCCGGAATCGCCGCGTTGGCTGGAGCATCGCGGCCGCCTCGACGAAGCGGACAAGATACTCGCCGAAGTCGAAGTGAAGGTGATGAAAGCGGCCGGCCTGAGCCAGTTGCGCGCACCGGCCATGCTCGCCGAGCCGCCTGCCGCGAAGAGCATGGGCGCGTTTCGTGAGATCTGGAGCCTCGTATACCGGCGCCGCACGATCATGGTGTGGACGCTGTGGTTCTTCGCGCTGCTCGGTTTTTATGGGCTGACGTCGTGGCTGGGCGCGTTGATGCAGCAGGCCGGCTTCGCGGTGACCAAGTCGGTGCTGTACACGGTGCTGATTTCGCTCGGCGGCATTCCGGGGTTTATTTGCGCGGCGTGGCTGGTGGAACGCTGGGGGCGTAAGCCGACCTGCATTGCGTCGCTCGCGGGCAGCGCGGTGATGGCTTACGTATATGGGCAAACCGCGCTGCACGCGCAGACGCCGACCTTGCTGATCTGTGCGGGGCTGGCGATGCAGTTCTTCCTGTTCGCGATGTGGGCGGTGTTGTACACCTATACGCCCGAGCTTTACGGGACCGGTGCGCGTGCGACGGGTTCGGGCTTCGCGTCGGCGATCGGCCGCGTGGGTTCGTTGATCGGACCTTATGTGGTGGGCGTGGTGCTGCCGATATTCGGCCAGGGCGGTGTCTTCTCACTCGGCGCGATGTGCTTCGTGATCGCGGCGGCAGCGGTCTGGATTCTCGGCATCGAAACGCGTGGGCTGGCGCTGGAGACGCTGGTGTCGGAGGCGGTTGAGACGGATGCGCGTGGGGTGTTGAGTCCGGTGCGGGATTGAAGGTTCACTTCTTGCGGACGGCGCGCGCACCATGACGCCGTTCCATCCGAACGCGACACGGTCATGTAAAGAGGATGAATGCCACGGCGGTGCTCATCCGCATTTTGTCCTTGTCGCCCGCCATGTCCACTTCGTTATTCAACGCGCCCCAGCAAGCAGCGTCAGAATCTTATGAGCCACGGCCACCCGGTCCTCCATCGGAAAGTTTTTGTTGGCGAGCATGACAATGCCTAACTGCTTCTCCGGAACGAAAGCCACATACGCGCCGAACCCATTGGTCGAACCGGTCTTGTTGATCCAGACATCCTGTCGCGGCGCGAGCGGCGGCTTGATTTCGATGGCGGGCGTCGCCTTTAAAGCCATCGTCGACGAATTGCCCGCCAGCAACGTCTTCAACGCGACCGGATACGCGTATTGCTCCCAGATCAGATCCTGAGTCATCACACCTGCGTTGAAGTAGCCGGTGTGCGTCTGCGTGATCGCGAGCTGCAACTTCGCATCGAGTTGGAGCTGATTCATGTTCGCTTGCAGAAAGCGCGTGATATCAGCGGCGCTGGATTTCACACCGTACGCTTGCGCGGATAGCACGCCGGGCGCCATGCGGATCGGCGCGCCATCCTTTTTATAGCCTTGCGCGTAGTCCTGCATTCGCGCTTGCGGAACGTCGATATAGCTGTTCTTCAGCCCCAGTGCTGGAAACAGTCGCTGTTCCATCAGCGATGTGAAATCCTGGCCCATGCTCTTTGCCGTGATCAGGCCGAGCGTGCCGATACCGGGATTGGTGTAAGTCCGGCATGTGCCCGGCACGCAACTCGGCTGCCATGCCTTGAAATACTGCATGAGTTCATCGTCGTTATGGATCTCGTCCGGCACCTGCAACGGCAGACCGCCCGGCGTATGCGTGCCCAGATTGACAAGCTTCACGTTGCCGAACGGACTGCCCTGGAGAATGGGCAGATATTTGCTCGTCGCATCCGACAGCGAAAGATCGCCACTGACCTGCGCATACGAAGCCAGTGTCGCCGTGAAGGTCTTGCTGATCGAGCCGAGTTCGAACAGCGTGTCGCGCGTCACGGGCTTGCCGGTTTCCGTCGACGCCACGCCGTAGTTGTACACATAAGGCTTGCCCCCGACAACGATGCCGACCGCCATGCCATGAATGCCATCCTTCGCCATGAGCGGGCGGATCGCTGCGTCGACGGTCCGTTGAATGCTGTCTTGCGTATCGCCGGCTGCGCGACTCGCCGGAGCGGTCGCGCACAGGGTAAAGAAAAGGGCCGCCGTGAGGCTGAGGGCTTTGAACTTCATCGCTCGCGTTTCCTTGATTGTCTGTCTGCGGATGAAGCCGCACTATCCGGCTTTTGCGCCGCGCTGACAATCGAGTATAAGTTGCGCGAGGGTAAAGAAAATCTTGCAGGCGGGCTTCGGCGTCAAACCGTCGCGCTCTCCCGTTTGCGGGACGCTACGCCGTTTGCCACGAAATAGGGCGTATCCACCCGCGCCAACGCCTCGCGTTTGCGAATCCGGTCGGCGATCTTTTCCGCCAGCATGATGGTCGGCGCATTCAGATTGCCGGTGGTGATGCGCGGCATGATCGACGCATCCACCACGCGCAATCCCTGGATGCCGTGCACGCGGCCCTCGTTGTCGACCACGGCCATGTCGTCGTAGCCCATCTTGCATGAACACGACGGATGAAACGCCGTCTCGGCCCGCATCCGCACGAAAGTGTCGAGCTGTTCGTCGGTAGTCAGCTCGGCACCGGGATTCAGTTCGCGGCCCCGATAACGATCGAGAGCCGGTTGCCGCATGATCTCGCGCGTGATGCGAATGCCGTCGCGGAATTCGCGCCAGTCGAGCGGATCGGCCATGTAGTTGAACAGGATGCTCGGATGCGCGTTCGGATCACGCGACGTGAGCTTCACGCGGCCACGGCTTGGCGAACGCATCGAACCGACGTGCGCCTGGAAGCCGTGCATCTTGATCGCGTTCGAGCCGTTGTAGTTGATCGCAACGGGTAGAAAGTGATACTGGATGTTCGGCCACAGATCGTCGTCGCGCGTGCGGATGAAACCGCCTGCTTCGAACTGGTTGCTCGCGCCGATACCCGTGCCGTTCAGCATCCATTCAAGTCCGATAGCCGGTTGATTCCACCACTGCAAAGCCGGGTACAGCGAGACCGGCTCCTTGCACTCGTACTGGATATACATCTCCAGATGATCCTGCAGGTTCTCGCCCACACCCGGCAGATCGTGAACGAGCGGCACATCGAGTTCGCGCAGCCACGTGGAGCGGCCCACGCCCGAGCGCTGCAGCAATTGCGGCGAAGCAATCGCGCCGCTGCATACCAGCACCTCGCGGCGCGCGTGCGCATTCACCGCGTTGCCATGCTGCAGATACGCGACGCCGAGCGCGCGCTTGCCGGCGAACAGCACGCGATCCGTCACGGCATGCGTAACGATGGTCAGATTCGGCCGCTCCTTCGCGCGATCCAGATAGCCGCGCGCCGTGCTGGCGCGCCGGCCATTCGCCGTGACCGTGCGATCCATCGGGCCGAAGCCTTCCTGCTGATAGCCGTTCAGATCGTCGGTGCGCGGAAAGCCTGCCTGCACACCGGCTTCGACCATCGCGGCGAAGAGCGGGTTGTTGCCGGGCTTGCTCGTGGTCACATGCACCGGGCCGTCGCCGCCGTGGTACGCGTTGGCGCCCACATCGCGCGTCTCGGCCTTGCGGAAATACGGCAGGCAATCCAGATAGGTCCAGTTTTCCAGGCCGGCCTGCGCAGCCCAGCCGTCGTAATCGAGCGCGTTGCCGCGGATATAGCACATGCCGTTGATCAGCGACGATCCACCGAGCCCCTTGCCGCGCCCGCATTCCATGCGGCGGTTGTTCATATGCGGCTCGGGGTCGGTTTCGTACGCCCAGTTGTAGCGGCGCCCTTGCAGCGGATAGGCGAGCGCGGCCGGCATCTGCGTGCGGAAGTCGAAGCGGTAGTCAGGGCCGCCCGCTTCGAGCAGGAGCACGGTCACGTCCGCGTCTTCGGTGAGGCGCGAGGCGAGCACGTTGCCCGCCGAACCCGCGCCCACGATAATGTAGTCGTATTCGTTCGCAGCCATCGCCATGCCTCCTTAGAACACCGGTTGATACGGGCCGAGTTCGACCTGCACGGACTTGATGCGCGTGTAGTGCTCGAGCGTGGTGATGCCGTTTTCGCGGCCCACACCCGATTGCTTGTAGCCGCCCACCGGCATTTCCGCAGGCGACTCGCCCCAGGTGTTGATCCAGCAGATCCCCGCTTCCAGACGATGAATCACGCGATGCGCGCGCGCCAGGTTCTCGGTCACGACGCCCGCGGCGAGGCCATACGCGGTGTGGTTCGCGCGCGCGATCGCCTCGTCTTCGTCGTCGAAAACGAGAATGCTCATGACTGGGCCGAAGATTTCCTCGCGCACGATGCGCATGTCGTCATGGCAGCCGGTGAATACGGTCGGTTCGACATACTGCCCATTGCCGAAATGCCCTTCGGTGAGGCGCTTGCCGCCCGCCACGAGCCGCGCGCCTTCCTGCTTGCCGCTTTCGATATAACCCAGCACTTTCTGCAATTGCGCGGCGCTCACGAGCGGGCCGAAGTTGGTGTCGGCGTGGGTGGGGGCGCCCACGCGAATGCGTTCGACGCGTTCCAGAACCAGCTTCTCGAACCGTTCCAGCACGCCACGTTGCACGAACACGCGTGTGCCGTTGGTGCAGACCTGGCCGGAGCTGAAGAAGTTGGCGCTCATCGCGATGTCGGCGGCGCGTTCGAGGTTGGCGTCGTCGAATACGAGCAGCGGAGATTTGCCGCCGAGTTCCATTGTCACTTCTTTCAGCGACGAGGCGCCGGCGAGCGACATCACCTTCTTGCCCGTTTCAATGCCGCCGGTGAACGAAATTTTCTCGATGTCCGGATGCGCGGCGAGCATCGCGCCGACCCGTCCGTCGCCTTGCACGACGTTGAACACGCCCGCGGGCACGCCGGCTTCGGTATAGATCTCGGCGAGCTTCAGCGCCGACAACGGTGTGATCTCGCTCGGCTTGAAGATCATCGCATTGCCGGCCGCGAGCGCGGGCGCCGACTTCCAGCAGGCGATCTGGATCGGGTAGTTCCATGCGCCGATGCCCGCGCAAACGCCAAGCGGCTCGCGCCGCGTATAAACAAACGAGGTGGGCCGTAGCGGAATCTGCTGACCCTCTATGGCAGTGGCGAGCCCCGCGTAATACTCGATCACGTCCGCGCCGGTGACGATATCCACCGCGCGGGTTTCGGCAATCGGCTTGCCCGTATCGCGCGTTTCGAGCGCGGCGAGTTCGTCGTTGCGCTCGCGCAGAATCTCGACTGCGCGGCGCAGAATGCGCGAACGCTGCATGGCCGTGAGCGCGGCCCATTCGCGTTGCCCGTCCCGCGCGGATTGCACCGCGCGATCGACGTCGGCCGCCGAGGCCTGCTGCACGCTCGCGAGCGTCTCGCCGGTGGCGGGATCGTGCGTCTCGAAGGTTTCGCCGCTGGTTGCGTCGACGTAAGCGCCGCCGATATAGAGGCGTTGCGTTGCGAATACCGCCATGACTTGCTCCTTTCTGAAGATGTCGCCGATCTGCCCGCGTCCTTAATCGCGCGATGCGAGGACCAGATCGATATAGTCGTTGGCCACGCGCAGCGCTGCGCGAGTGTCGAACGGCTCGCCCGAGAGCGCGCCGCGCAGCCACAGTCCGTCGATCAGGGCGGCGAGGCCGCTCGCCGCGCGCCGCGCCGCGGCACGCGGCATGGCCTTGGAAAAATCCGCGCACAGGTTCGAATTCAGGCGGCGCGTGTTCACGTATTGCAGCCGGCGCAATTGCGGCTTGTGCATGCTCTCGGTCCAGAACGCCAGCCAGGTTTTCATGACCGGGCCGCTGGTCTGCTCGGCGTCGAAATTCGCGGCGACCACGGCGCGTAATTTAGAACGCGGATCCGCCTTGGCCGCCCGGCGCCGGCGCGAGGTGGCTTGCCACAAATCGCGCAGCACGTGCCGCATGGTGGCTTCGAGCAAACCGTCCTTGTCGCCGAAATAGTGGCTGACGATGCCGGTGGAAATGCTCGCGCGCTGCGCGACCGAAGCCAGCGTGGTTCCCGCGAGACCGGTCTGGTCGATGGTGAGGAGCGTGGCGTCGATCAGTTGCGCGCGGCGGATTTCGCGCATTCCAAGTTTGGGCATGGTGCGGGCGCTATTGCTGGCATGAGCTTCGGGCGGACTGCGCAAGACGAAAACACGATCCGCCTGAGTGGATTCGAGTGGCTATGGTAGGTTTTTTATATTGAACGGTCAATCAATAAAAAGCGGGTTGCATCAACATGGATACGGGTTGCGCTGGTCGTGTCGGTTCCGGCCAAACCCGTGTCGCGTTCGGCACATGCGCTTCGTTCGGCGGGCGCTACGCTCGTTGAACGGCGTGCTGCACTGAACCGGGCACGCCGCTCACAAGACATGGAGACAGACAATGAGCAGCAATCGTGGCGTCGTGTATCTAGGGCAGGGCAAGGTGGAAGTGCAGTCGATCGACTATCCGAAGATGGTCGATCCGCGTGGCCGTTCGATCGGCCACGGCGTGATCCTGAAGGTAGTGAGCACCAATATTTGCGGCTCCGATCAGCATATGGTGCGCGGCCGCACGACCGCCGAGGTCGGCCTCGTGCTCGGCCACGAGATTACCGGCGAGGTGATCGAGATTGGCCGCGACGTGGAAACGCTGAAGATCGGCGATCTCGTTTCGGTGCCGTTCAACGTGGCCTGCGGACGCTGTCCGACCTGCAAGGCGCAGCATACCGGCGTGTGCCTGAACGTGAATCCTTCGCGTGCCGGCGGTGCTTATGGTTATGTGGACATGGGCGGCTGGATCGGCGGCCAGGCCGAATACGTGATGGTGCCGTACGCCGACTTCAATCTGCTGAAATTCCCCGATCGCGCGCAGGCGCTGTCGAAAATCCGCGATCTCACGTGCCTCTCCGACATTCTGCCGACCGGCTATCACGGCGCGGTGATGGCCGGCGTGAAGCCCGGCGCGACCGTCTATATCGCGGGCGCGGGGCCGGTGGGGATGGCGGCGGCCGCTTCGGCGCGCTTGTTGGGCGCGGCCTGCACGATCGTCGGCGATATGAACGAGGAGCGTCTCGCGCATGCGCGCAAGATGGGTTTCCAGACCGTGGATCTGTCGAAGGACGCCACGCTGGGCGAGCAGATCGAACAGATTCTTGGCCGGCCCGAAGTGGATTGCGCGGTGGACTGCGTCGGCTTCGAAGCACACGGCCACGGCAGCAGCGGCTCGCATGAGGAAGCGCCGGCCACCGTGCTCAATTCGCTGATGGAAATCACGCGGGCTGCGGGCGCGATCGGCATTCCGGGCCTTTACGTGACCGACGACCCCGGCGCCGCCGATGCCGCCGCGCGCAAAGGCAGTCTGAGCATCCGTTTCGGTCTGGGCTGGGCCAGGTCGCATTCGTTCCATACCGGACAGACGCCTGTGATGAAGTACAACCAGAACCTGATGCAGGCGATCTTGTGGGACCGCTTGCCGATTGCGGATATCGTCAACGTGACGGTGGTGTCGCTCGACCAGGCGCCCGATGGTTATCGCCAATTCGATGGCGGTGCACCGAAGAAGTTCGTGATCGACCCGCATGGGTTGTTGAACGCGGCGTAGGCGAGCCTTCGTCAGCGACATCGTGTCATCCTTCGGTTTGCGTGAACTTTGTATAGGATCATGCTATTCGCGACGAGGCGTGCTCGGTCGTCGGGCAACTGCGAGCAACGGTCGCAGTTGAAAGCTTTGGTACGAAGCGGCCCGATGACTGGCGCGAGTCGTAGCGTGAGGGTTGCGCCCATTCAGCTTTGCTGAGGGAAACCCTTTGCGCATTGCGCAGACCGATAAAGCACCGATTGGCCGAATAGTCCTGATGAGCAGTAACGCTTCCCCCCTGAATCTGCGCAATGTGACGCTCTGTGCGGCGGATTCGATCAATCCCGTATTCGCCGCGCGCGCGCTCGAGATCTCAGCGGCCCGGTGCAACTTTGCCGACGCGATCCTCTTCACTCACGAGACCGTACCCACCTCTGTACGTACCGTGCTGATTCCCCGCCTGCAGTCCAAAGAAGACTATTCGGCTTTCATGGTCAAGCATCTGCTCGGCCATGTGACCACACCGTGGGTACTCGTCGTTCAATGGGACGGTTATGTGCTGGACCCCGCGGCGTGGAGTGATACGTTTTTCGACTACGACTACATCGGTGCGAAATGGCCGTTCCACCGCGATGGCATGAACGTGGGCAACGGCGGGTTCTCGCTGCGTTCGACAAAGCTGTTGCAGGCGCTGGCGGACGAACGGTTCGAATTCCTTCCCGGCGTCAACGAGGACGACCTGATCTGCCGCGTATATAGGCCCTTGCTCGAAAGCGGATACGGCATCCGGTTTGCGCCCGAGGAAGTCGCGATCCGCTTCGCTTATGAGCATGTGCTGCCGGACAGGCCGACCTTCGGTTTTCACGCCGTGTTCAACATGTGGCGGCACGTCGGCGACGAGATGCTGATGGATATGGTGCGTAAGCTGGACATCGGGACTTACAGCTCCAACGAGGTCCTGATGCTATTGAAGATCTATTGCGATCAGCGCAAATTCGACTGCGTAAAGGTGATGTACGAGCGTTACCGGCGCCTATGGAGCACCCAGGAGTTCGTGCGGAACATGATGGTGATAGGGCTGACCGCGGAGGCCGCGCTGCAATACGTCGACCTGTGCGAAAGCGTGGTGAAGAATGCTTGCGATGGATTGTGCGAGTGACGCCGACCAACGATCTGGAGCGGCAACTGCGAAACGCATGCGTGCGTCATGAGCACGAGCCTCACAACCTGGCGATTCTGCGCGAGATATGCGATGTGCTGATCACGCTCGAGCGCGAGGACGAACTCATTGACTGGGCTGACCGGGCGCTGGCACTCGGTACTCAGGACCACCATTTTTTTGCCATGCGCGCGTTTGCGCTGGATCTGCAGGGGCGGCATGCCGAGGCGGTGGAGACTAGAACGCATGCCCCGTCGATGGCGGATAATCCCGCGCTCGCCCAACTGCGTCTCGGCTACAGCCTGATGATGGCAGGCCATTTCGCTCACGCGATCCAGTTGCTGGATGAGGCGCGACGGCCGGTGGCAACGAGCACGCCCAATGTCCTGGCAACCGCCGAACAGCTTCTCGGCGAAGCGATGCTCAAGGCAGGCGACCCGCGTGGCTTTAAGCACTGGACCCGGCGCAACGATTCTGGCGATGCCGGCAGTTATCGTCCGGCCGGCATCCCGGCGTGGGACGGCGAATCCGATCCGCGCGGCCGGCGGGTGCTCGTCGTGCACCAACTCGGTTTTGGCGACAACTTTCTGCTGGGCGCCTGCGTGGCGGACTGGCGCGCTGCCGGTGCGCAGGTGATGATTACCTGTGACCCGCAGATCCATGCGCTCATGCAGGCGTCCTTGCCCGACTGCGAAGTCGTCAGCGCGGCGCGTCCGTTGCAGACCCATGGCCCACTGCCCGACGCGGTGCGCGCGCGAGTGGAAGCATTCGCGCCGCACTTATACGCGACGCTATTGCATTTGCCGGTGTTGCGCGCCGCGCAGACGACATGTCCATACCGGTTTCAGGCGTATCTACGGGCTCCGCCGGCAAAGCGGCAGATTGCGGCAGCGTGGGCGCGACAGTTGCGCGCGCAACATCGCGGAAAGAAGCTCGTCGGGTTGTTCTGGGACTGTGGCCAGCGCCACCTGTCCAATGTCGGCAGCTCAATGCGGTGCTGGGCTGCGCGACGCAGCCTGCCGCTCGATGCGCTCAATCGGCTCGTGACGGATCCCGCGCTGACCGGGCGAATCTGTTTCGTGAATCTGCATCATCCGCTTGCCGAGGCGGCAGCAGGCATGCCGCCCGCCACGGTCGAGCGCTATCTGCCCGGCATCCACCTTTTCGATGACACCGCCGCATGCATCGGCGAACTGGACGCTGTGTTCGCGGTTGATTCGGCCGTGGCCAATCTCGCCGCGATGATGGGCAAACTGACTTGCGTGCCGGTCAACACGTCCGGCGACTGGCGTTGGGGCCATTCGGGAAGCACGTCCAACTGGATCGAAAGCGCGACGCTGTTGCGGCAAACGCGGGAGGGCGACTGGGATCCCGTCGTGCGGGATGCAGCGGCGTGGCTGGCCGCGCTATGACAATTGCGGCCTGCGTTCCGTCATCCGCTGAATGGACGGTGCGCTGATGTACTGAGTGCGCTCCGCTGATGGAAACGCCGCCGCCTCAAGCCGCCAGCACCGGCGCCACCGCCAGCGACGGCGCCTGCTTGCGTCGTTCTCGCGTCGGCGCCGTGCCGAACGCATCGCGGTAGCTTTTCGAAAAGTGGCAGGCCGACTGGAAGCCGCATGCCATCGTGATGTGCATGATCGACATGTCGGTTTGCAACAGCAACTCGCGCGCGCGCCGCAAACGCAGCGTCAGATAGTAATGCGTCGGCGTCATCCCCAGATGTTCGCGGAACAGCCGCTGCAATTGGCGCTGCGACATACCGGCGAGCCGCGCGAGTTCTTCGCGTGAGAGCGGCTCTTCGATGTTGTTCTCCATCAGCGCGATCACTTCGAAAAGTGACTTGTTGGCCGAGCCGAGCCGCGCCACTAGCGGCATTTTCTGTTGCGCGCTGGTGTCGCGCACATGTTCGACAATGAACTGCTCGGCGATCTGCGTGACGCGCGCAGTGCCGACGCGCGGCGCGATCAGGTTCAGCATCATATCGAGCGGCGCCACGCCGCCGGTGCACGTGACGCGATCGCGATCGATCACGAACAGTTCTTTCAGAAAGCGCGTGTCGGGAAACTCTTCCTTGAGCGCCGACATGTTCTCCCAGTGAATCGCGCACGCATACCCGGCCAGCAGACCGGCGCGCGCCAACGCGTACGTGCCGGTGCACAGGCTGCCGAGCACGCTGCCCATACGGGCAAAGCGGCGCAGTGCGGAAAGATGGGCGGGCGTGGTCGCATGCTGCACGTCGATGCCGCCGACCACGAACACGATATCGGGCTGACCGACGCATTCCACCGGTCCCGTATCGACCGACAAGCCGTTGCTCGCCATGACCGGACCGCCTTCCGGACTCACGATCGACCAGCGGTAAAGCGTTTGGCCGGTCAGATAGTTCGCCATGCGCAGGACTTCGATCGCGTTAGTGAACGCAATCATGGTGAAGTTGGGAACCGGCATGAATGCGAAATGCGACAACGATGCCGTGCGATCGGTGGACATGGGAGGAATGATTCCTTCGAATCTGTAATGTCGCGTCGCCGTGGGGAGCAGCGACTTCTGTAATTCTGAGGACTAGGGCAACTACCGTGCCATCAGGCTAAACCCCTGGTTACCCATCATTCCAGTCGGATAGCTAACCAAACGGCACCAGAACGGCGCTGACAGGGTTCATTGGCGCACCCGAATTGCGCACGGCGTTCAGGTGCAGTGCAGCATGATCCGCCGCAAAGCACGCTCGTGCGGCAATCGGTAGAACGCGGGCAAGGGCCGACTTGTGAAAAAAGGACGCTTATGGCGGAAAAGGCAAAGAACGCGTCTGAATTCATAAATTGACGCGCGGGGCGAGCGTCAAGAATAGACGCAATGCACACCGGTAGCAGCAGGGGCGAAGCGAGTCCCAGGCGCGGCTTCCGGCCTTCCGTCAACGACTCCACGGACCTTCCATGTCGAACCCGAATCCTTTCTTCGAAGAATCGCTGGCCACGCGCGATCCGGCGGTGCGCGGCGCTATTTTGAAAGAACTCGAGCGCCAGCAGTCGCAAGTCGAACTGATCGCGTCGGAAAACATCGTGTCGCGCGCGGTGCTCGAAGCACAGGGCTCGGTGCTGACCAACAAATATGCGGAAGGCTATCCGGGCAAGCGTTACTACGGCGGTTGCGAATACGCCGACGTGATCGAAACGCTCGCGCTCGATCGCATCAAGCAGTTGTTCAACGCGAAGTTCGCCAACGTGCAGCCGCATTCCGGCGCGCAGGCCAACGGCGCGGTGATGCTCGCGCTGGTGAAGCCGGGCGACACGGTGCTCGGCATGTCGCTCGACGCGGGCGGCCACCTCACGCACGGCGCCAAGCCGGCCATGTCGGGCAAATGGTTCAACGCGGTGCAGTACGGTGTCAATCGCGACACGATGCTGATCGATTACGAGCAGATCGAGGAACTCGCGCAGCAGCACAAACCTGCGTTGCTGATCGCCGGCTTCTCGGCTTATCCGCGGGCGCTGGACTTTGCACGGCTGCGCGCGATCGCCGACGGCGTGGGCGCCAAATTGATGGTGGATATGGCGCATATCGCAGGCGTGATCGCGGCGGGGCGTCATCAGAATCCGGTCGAGCATGCGCATGTGGTCACCTCGACCACGCACAAGACACTGCGCGGCCCGCGCGGCGGCTTTGTGCTGACGAATGACGAAGACATTGCCAAGAAAATCAACTCGGCCGTGTTCCCGGGCTTGCAGGGCGGCCCGCTGATGCACGTGATCGCCGGCAAGGCGGTTGCATTTGGCGAAGCACTGCAACCCGGCTTCAAGACCTATATCGACAGCGTGCTCGCCAACGCGCAGACGCTCGGCGAGGTGCTAAAGGCCGGCGGCGTGGATCTGGTGACGGGCGGCACCGACAACCATCTGTTGCTGGTCGATCTGCGGCCGAAGGGCCTCAAGGGCAATCAGGTCGAGCAGGCGCTGGAGCGCGCGGGCATTACCTGCAACAAGAACGGCATTCCCTTCGATACCGAGAAGCCCACGATCACCTCCGGCATTCGCCTCGGCACGCCCGCGGGCACCACGCGCGGCTTCGGCGTGAGCGAATTCCGCGAAGTCGGGCGTCTGATCGTCGAGGTGCTCGATGCGCTGCGCGATCACCCGGAAGGCCATGCCGCAACTGAACAACGCGTACGCCGCGAGATTTTCGCGCTGTGCGAACGCTTTCCCATCTACTAAGCACGCCTGGAGCAAACGATGAGCACTTTGCACGACAACAGCATCATCATCGACGGTCTGAACATTTCGAAGTTCGAGCGCTCGGTGTTCGAGGATATGCGCAAAGGCGGCGTGACCGCGGTGAACTGCACGGTCTCGGTCTGGGAAAGCTTCCAGAAGACCGTCGATAACATTGCCGAGATGAAGCAGCAGATCCGCGAATACGGCGAGATCCTGACGCTCGTGCGCACGACCGACGACATCTTGCGCGCGAAGAAAGAGAACAAGACGGGCATCATTTTCGGCTTCCAGAACGCGCATGCTTTCGAGGACAACCTCGGCTATATCGAGGCGTTCAAGGACCTCGGCGTGAACGTGGTGCAGCTTTGCTACAACACGCAGAACCTGGTGGGCACCGGTTGCTATGAGCGCGATGGCGGTCTGTCGGGCTATGGCCGCGAGGTGATTCAGGAGATGAACCGCGTCGGGATCATGGTCGATCTCTCGCACGTGGGCGGCAAGACTTCTTCCGAAGCGATCGCGGCTTCGAACAAGCCCGTGTGCTATTCGCATTGCTGCCCGTCGGGCCTGAAAGAACATCCGCGCAACAAGAGCGACGAGCAACTGAAAGAGATCGCGGACGCGGGCGGTTTCGTCGGCGTGACGATGTTCGCGCCGTTCCTCAAGCGCGGTCCGGACGCAACCGTTGAAGACTATATCGAAGCGATCGAGTACGTGGTGAACCTGATCGGCGAAGACCAGGTCGGCATCGGCACGGACTTCACGCAAGGCTACAGCACGGAATTCTTCGACTGGATCACGCACGACAAGGGCCGCTATCGCCAGTTGACGAACTTCGGCAAGGTCGTGAATCCGGAAGGCATTCGCACGATCGGCGAGTTTCCGAACCTGACGGCCGCGATGGAACGCGCCGGCTGGAGCGAAACGCGCATCAAGAAGATCATGGGCGAAAACTGGGTACGGGTATTCGGCGAAGTCTGGAAGGTTTGACCGCTGCCTGAATCGACACCTATCCCACAGATAAAAACGGAGCCTCCACATGCAACCCCAACTGCCTATCGACGTCGACGCAAATACCGGCGTCTGGACCACCGACGCGCTGCCGATGCTGTACGTACCGCGTCACTTCTTCACGAACAACCACACCGCTGTGGAAGAGGCCCTCGGACTCGATACGTATGCCGAGATTCTCTACAAGGCCGGCTACAAGTCCGCGTATTTCTGGTGCGACAAGGAAGCGAAGCAGCACGGCATGGCGGGCATGGCGGTGTTCGAGCATTACCTGAAGCGTTTGTCGCAACGCGGCTGGGGCATCTTCACGATCACCGAAGCCGATCCGTCGAGCTCGCGTGCGCGCATCGAGTTGCATCACTCGTCGTTCGTGCTGGCGCAGCCGGGCAAGGTGGGCAAGCTTTGCTACATGTTCGCCGGCTGGTTCGCGGGGGCGATGGACTGGGTCAACGATACCGCGCCGGACGCCTCGCGCAAGGGCCCGCCATCGCATTCCAGAGAAGCGCAATGCGCCGCTGAAGGCCACGAACACTGTGTGTTCGAAGTGTCGCCGCTCGCATCGTAAGCGCAACCGTAAGCACACACATAAACGGCTTCCACCACGGCGCACGGCACAGCGCAACAAGCAATTCATTCCGAGGTCGATCGCGATGCGTTACCCGAACCTTTTCAAGCCTCTCACGCTGAACAAGCTGACTTTGCGCAACCGTATCGTCAGCACCGCGCACGCGGAGGTCTATGCGGAACCGGGCGGACTGCCTGGCGACCGTTATATCCGTTACTACGAGGAGAAGGCCAAGGGCGGCGTCGGCCTTGCTGTGTGCGGCGGTTCGAGCCCGGTGTCGATCGACAGCCCGCAAGGCTGGTGGAAGTCGGTGAATCTGTCGACCGACAAGATCATCGACCCGCTTGCGCGGCTCGCCGAAGCGATGCACACGCATGGCGCGAAGATCATGATCCAGGCCACGCATATGGGACGCCGCTCGGCGTTTCACGGCGAGCATTGGCCGCATCTGATGTCGCCCTCCGGCGTGCGGGAGCCGGTGCACCGCGGCAATGCGAAGATCATCGAGGTCGAGGAAATTCGCCGCATCATCAGCGATTTCGCGGCCGCGGCGAAGCGCGTGAAAGATGCGGGCATGGACGGGGTCGAAATCTCGGCCGCGCACCAGCATCTGATCGACCAGTTCTGGAGCCCGCGCACCAACTTCCGTACCGACGAATGGGGCGGTTCGCTGGAAAACCGCCTGCGTTTCGGCACTGAAGTATTGAAGGCCGTGCGTGAAGCGGTAGGCGCGGACTTCTGCGTCGGCTTGCGCATGTGCGGCGACGAGTTCCATGAAGACGGGCTCGATCACGAGCAACTGAAAGAGATCGCTCAGGCCATGAGCGAAACCGGCCTGATCGACTACCTCGGCGTGATCGGTTCGGGTGCGGACACGCACAACACGCTTGCCAACTGCATGCCGCCCATGGCGCTGCCGCCCGAGCCGTTCGTGCATCTCGCGGCCGGTATCAAATCGGTGGTCAAGCTGCCCGTCATGCACGCGCAAAGCATTCGCGACGCGGGCCAGGCCGAGCGCCTGCTCGCCAGCGGCATGGTCGATCTGGTCGGCATGACGCGCGCGCAGATTGCCGATCCGCATATGGTCATCAAGATCCGCGATGGCCGCGAGGACGAAATCAAGCAGTGCGTCGGCGCGAATTATTGCATCGACCGTCAATACAACGGGCTCGACGTGCTGTGCGTGCAGAACGCCGCGACCTCGCGCGAAGAAACGATGCCGCACGTGATCGCCAAAACGCGTGGGCCGAAGCGCAAGGTGGTCGTGGTCGGCGCGGGTCCGGCGGGACTCGAAGCGGCACGCGTGGCGAAGTCGCGCGGTCACGACGTGGTGCTGTTCGAGAAGAACGACTACGTGGGCGGCCAGATCATGCTGGCCGCGAAAGCGCCGCAGCGCGAACAGATGGCGGGCATCGTGCGCTGGTTCGACATGGAGACCAAGCGCCTCGGCGTGGACCGGCGTCTCGGTGTCGCCGCCGACGAGCAGACCATCATGGCCGAGAAGCCGGACATCGTCGTGCTCGCCACGGGCGGCTCGTCGTTCACGTCGCAAGTCGCGGCGTGGGGCGTCGACGAAGGTCTCGCCGTCAGTTCGTGGGACGTGTTGTCGGGCAAGGTGGAGCCGGGCAAGAACGTGCTGGTGTACGACGGCGTCAGCACGCATGCCGGCGCGGGCGTGGCCGATTTCATGTCGAGCCGCGGCTCGAATGTCGAGATCGTGACGCCGGACGTGAAAGTGGCCGACGACGTGGGCGGCACCACGTTCCCGATTTTCTACCGGCGTCTGTACGCGCAAGGCGTGATCCATACGCCGAACTACTGGCTCGACAAGGTCTACGAGGAAGACGGCAAGAAGATCGCCGTGATCCGCAACGAGTACACCGAAGAGCAGGAAGAGCGCGCGGTCGATCAGGTGGTGATCGAAAACGGCAGCACGCCGAACGACGAGTTGTACTGGAAGCTCAAGCCGGAATCGGTCAATCGCGGCCAGGTCGACGTGCATAAGCTGTTCGCCTCCGAGCCGCAACCGTCTTTGAGCGAAGAACTCGGCAATGGCCGCTTCCTTCTGTTCCGCGTCGGCGACTGCATTTCCATGCACAACATTCACGGCGCGATCTACGACGCGCTGCGCCTTTGCAAGGATTTCTGACGATGAGCCCCGTGTTTGTCATCACCGTCCTGTTGTGGTTGTCGGTGGCTGGTCTGGCGTTCGCGCTCGTCAAGCGCGCCGCGTATTGGCGCGAAGGCCGCGCCACGGCGGCGGGCGCTTACGGCTGGACCAATCTGCTGGCGATTCCCAAGCGCTATTTCGTGGACCTGCATCATGTGGTGGCGCGCGATCCGTACATCGCCAAAACGCACGTGGCGACCGCGGGCGGCGCGATTCTCGCGATGGCGCTGGTGTTCGTCAACTACGGGCTGGCTATTTACTCGCCGTGGCTCGACAAGCTGATCTTTCTGGCCGCGCTCGTCATGCTGGTCGGCGCGGTGTTCGTCTGGCGCCGCCGCCACGGCGCGAAAGCGGTGCCGGCGCGGCTCTCGCGCGGGCCATGGGATCATCTGCCGCTGCTGCTCGGGTCGTTCGCGCTCGGTCTGGTGCTGTTCATCGCGCTGCCGGCTTCCGCGATGTCCGGTGCGCTCGCCGTCATCGTCGCGCTGCTGATCGCGGCGGGCGCGTTCGCGATGACGTTCGGCGCGGCGCGCGGCGGCCCGATGAAGCATGCG
The DNA here is from genome assembly GCF_046026435.1 of Paraburkholderia sp. RL17-381-BIF-C. Classification (NCBI taxonomy): domain Bacteria; kingdom Pseudomonadati; phylum Pseudomonadota; class Betaproteobacteria; order Burkholderiales; family Burkholderiaceae; genus Paraburkholderia; species Paraburkholderia sp. RL17-381-BIF-C. Next base: position 33,721 of record NZ_JARESX010000019.1, read on the forward strand.
CTTGCCGGGTTGCTGCATCTCGCGTTTCATCCGCGTCAGGAGCGTTTTGCCGAGCGCAATGACACGGACGTGGTGCCGCCTACTGCATTGAAAGCACCGCTGCTCGACGCGAAGGAATACGGCGTCGGCAAGCCGGTCGAGTTTCGCTGGAACCAGTTGCTCAGTTTCGACGCGTGCGTGCAGTGCGGCAAGTGCGAAGCGGCCTGTCCCGCGTTCGCCGCCGGTCAGCCGCTCAATCCGAAGAAGCTGATTCAGGACCTCGTCACGGGCATGGTGGGCGGCACGGACGCCGAATACGCGGGCAGTCCCACGCCGGGCATTCCGGTCGGCAAGCACGCCGGTGCGCCGGGCAAGCCGCTGATCTCCAGCCTGATCGAAGCGGACACGCTGTGGTCCTGCACGACCTGCCGCGCTTGCGTGCAGGAGTGCCCGATGCTGATCGAGCATGTGGACGCGATTGTGGATATGCGCCGCAATCAGACGCTGGTTGAAGGCAGCGTGCCGGGCAAGGGGCCGATCACGCTCGCGAATCTGCGCGAGACGGGCAGTTCGAACGGCTACGACATCGGCGCGCGTTACGACTGGGCCGTCGATCTGCAAGTGCAGGTCGCGCAGCCGGGCCGTCCGGTGGACGTGCTGCTGATCGCCGGCGAAGGCGCGTTCGACATGCGCTATCAGCGCACGCTGCGTGCGCTCGTCAAGGTGCTGAATCGCGCGGGCATCGACTATGCGGTGCTGGGCGGCGTGGAAACCGATACGGGCGACACTGCCCGCCGTCTCGGCGACGAAGCGACTTTCCAGCAGCTCGCGCACAAGCTGATCGGCACGCTCTCGCAGTACTCGTTCCGCAAGATCGTCACCGCGGACCCGCACGTGCTGCACAGCCTGCGCAACGAGTATCGCGCGCTGGGCGGTTTCTACGAGGTGCAGCATCACACGGCGCTGATCGAGCAACTGGTCGCGAGCGGGAAGCTCACGCCGCGTGCGGTGGCCGCGTTTGCGGATCGCAAGATCACGTATCACGACCCGTGCTATCTGGGCCGCTATAACGGTGAAACGGAGGCGCCGCGCCGCTTGCTGAAGACCATTGGCATCAAGGTCGTGGAAATGGAGCGCAACGGCATGCGCGGACGCTGCTGCGGCGGTGGCGGCGGAGCGCCCCTCACCGATATTCCGGGCAAGCGGCGCATTCCCGACATTCGTATCGACGACGCGAAAACCGTCGGTGCGGAGATCGTCGCGGTCGGCTGCCCGAATTGCACGGCGATGCTCGAAGGCGTTGTGGGGCCGCGTCCGGAAGTGCTGGACGTCGCCGAACTGGTTGCAGCGGCGCTGGAGTAACGCGATGAACTCTCTCAAACGAATCGACCCGCGCCGTCCGTTCACGATCACGGCAGACGGACTCAGGCGTATCACCCTCGGTGTGACGGGTGTGGCGGGCTCACTGGAATTCACCGCGCACGGCGCCTCGCATCGCGAACAGGCCAAACCGCGCCGCACCACGGCGACGCCTCAGCGTGTGATGCTGGTGGCCGCCCACGCGGACCGTGGCGCGCTGGACGATCATGCGCGCCAGGTATTGGCCGGCGCCGCCCTGATTGCGGACGCAACGACCGAGGTGGTCTTGCTGGTCTTCGGCGAGTTCAGCGGCGACGCCGCAGCGCTCGGCGCCGACAAGCTGATCGAATTGCCGATGTTCGACTGCCGCACCTTCGCGCCGCTGGACGAATTGAATGCGCTGGCCGCGTGCGTCGCGGCTTACGCACCGGTGCATGTTTTTCTTCCCGATAACGCAACCGGCGACGGCGACCTTGGCCGCCGTTATGCAGCCGCGGCGAATGCGAGCGTGGCCACGCATGTCGTCGAGATCGACGCCGCGCATGTGGCGGCCTATGTTCAGGCGAATACAGCGTATGCCGCGCGCACGTTGCCCGAGGTAGTGCTGCTCGCGCCCAACGCGGTCGATCCGAAGCTGCCGTTCGTCGGCGCGGGCGAGCGGGTCATGTGGCGCTTCGACGGCGACGCCGCAGCAGCGCAAGGCGCGGTGCGCGATCTCGGCATCGAGGAAATCGACGCCGCGCAACTGGCGCTCGAAGAAGCGGATTTCATCGTTTCGGCGGGCAACGGCGTGCGCGACGTGCCGGCGTTCGAGCGTCTGGCGGCCACGCTGGGCGCGGCCATCGGCGCGAGCCGTGTGGCCGTGGACGACGGCAAGTTCACCCGCGACAAACAGATCGGCGCGACCGGCAAGACCGTCGAGGCGAGTGTGTATATCGCCTTCGGTATTTCCGGCGCGGTCCAGCATCTGCAAGGGATCAAGGACTGCCGGCATGTGATCGCGGTGAATCTCGACGCGAGTGCGCCGATCGCCAAGCGCGCGAACCTGACAGTGATCGCGGACGCGCAGGAAACCATCGCGGCGCTCAACGAAGCAGCGGCCGCGGCGCGCACTGCGCGCGGAACCGGTGCGGCGCTGCTGAATTCAACGGCTGTCACCGAAGGAGCGCTCGCATGAAGATTGCCGTCCTCGTTTCCGTGGGCCGTCATCCGGTGAGCGGCACGGCGCGCTACAGCCGCAACGATGCCGCCGCGCTGACCATGGCGCTCTCGCTCGCCAGAACACACAACGCGACGCTCGACGTGCTACATGCGGGCGATCCGTCGAACCCTGCGTTGAAGGAGTATCTGGCACTCGGCGCACGTTCGGTCGAAGTGCTTGAAATAGCTACGACACCTGATATCCAGGCGGACGCAGCCGCTCCGCTAGCCGCGCGGCTGCGTGGCTACGACCTCGTTCTGACCGGCACGCGCGCTGAAGGCGGGTTCGACAGCGGCATGCTGCCGTATCGCGTCGCCAATGCGTTGGAGATCGCGCTGGTCGGCGCGGCTGTCGACGTGACGTTGCGCGACGGTTTTGCGGAAGTGCGCCAGTTCATGCCGAAGGGGTTGCGCCGCCGCGTGGAGGTGCGGTTGCCCGCGCTGATCGCCGTGCATCCGCTGGCCAACGCCGCTCCCACGTACGCCTACGCACGGTTGCGCGAAGGCACGATCCGCCCGGTCGCCGCGCAAGCCGCCGGCAGCGCCGACGAGCTTGCCTGGACTATCCGCCCGGCAGCCGCCAAACCGGTGCGGCTTGCCGCCGCCGAAAAGCGTTCCGGCCACGCCCGCATGCTGTCTGCCACGACGACCGAGAGCCGAGGCGGCAGCGTCGTAATTGAAGGGAGTTCCGTCGAAAAAGCACAAGTCATTCTCGCGTATTTGCGCGAGCATCAACTCGTGGATTACTGATTTCCGGTTCGGGCCAGCATGCGACCAGGAGGGCCTGGCGCGGCGCCAGACGTGACATGCAACGGAGCACACAATGAAAGTTTCGGCAGACGTTCGCGCAATGATCGAACGCCGTAAGAAGAATCACACGTTGGAAGCGCCTTTCTATACGAGCGAGAATATTTTCGCGCTCGACATGGAGGCGATCTTCCGGCAACACTGGATTCAGGTCGCGGTGGAACCGGACGTGCCGGAGCCGGGCGACTACATCACCGTGGAGATCGGCAACGATTCGATCCTGATCGTGCGCGACGACGATATGCAGGTGAGGGCGTTTCACAACGTCTGCCGCCATCGCGGCGCGCGCCTGTGCAATACCGACAAAGGCTCGCTCGGCAATATCGTCTGCCCGTATCACAGCTGGACGTATAACCTGAACGGCGATCTGATGTTCGCCGAACACATGGGCGACCAGTTCGACCGCTGCAAACATAGCCTGAAGTCCGTGCATCTCGAGAATCTGGCCGGCCTGATTTTCATTTGCCTCGCGGACAACCCGCCAGCGGACTTCGCCGTGGTGCGCGCGGCGATGGAACCGTATCTGTTGCCGCACGATCTGGCCAACTGCAAGATCGCGGCCTCGATCGACATTGTCGAAGAGGGCAACTGGAAACTCACGATGGAAAACAATCGCGAGTGCTATCACTGCGTCGCGAACCATCCCGAGTTGACCATTTCGCTGTACGAATACGGTTTCGGTTATCAGCGCACGCCGGCCAATGAAGAGGGCATGGCCGCGTTCGAAGAGACCGTGGCTCGCCGCACCGCGCAATGGGAAGCGATGCAGTTGCCTTCCGCGGAAATCGAACGGCTTGCCGATCTGGTCACCGGTTTTCGCACGCAACGCCTGCCGCTCGATCGCGACGGCGAATCGCAGACGCTCGACGCGAAAGTGGCCTCGAAGAAACTGCTCGGCGGCTTCGAGCAAGCCGATCTCGGTGGCCTGTCGTTCTGGACGCAGCCCAATTCGTGGCATCACTTCATGAGCGATCACATTGTCAGTTTCTCGGTGATTCCGCTCTCGGCGGGCAAGACGCTGGTGCGCACCAAGTGGCTCGTTCACAAGGACGCGCGCGAAGGCATCGATTACGACGTGAACAACCTCACGGCCGTGTGGCGCGCCACGAACGATCAGGATCGCGCACTCGTCGAATACTCGCAACGCGGCGCGACGAGCAGCGCTTATGAGCCGGGTCCGTATTCGCCGTTCACGGAAGGCCTCGTCGAGAAGTTCTGCGAGTGGTACATCGGCCGCCTGGCGGATTACAGCAATGCGCCCCAAACCCATGAAGCAGGCGAAACCACGCCGGCTTCGCACGGCGAAAAAGTCGTGTCTTTCATGCGCTGAGCGCGGCACCGCAACCAGGAGTCGGAGAAAACAATGATGCGCGATCAGGCGACGTTTCAGCTCAACACCCAGCCGGCCGCGGACCACGCTGCCAGCCGGGTCACGCAGCCGCGTTTCTGGGAAGCGTTGCCGGCGCGCTGGAACAGCGACACCGACGACACGCTGGTGTGCTGCCAGGTCCGCCAGGAAACGCACGACGTAAAGAGCTTTTTCTTTCGCGCGCCGTCCGGACGGGCGTTCGTATTCGAGCCGGGGCAGTTCATTACGCTGGAACTGGAGATAGACGGCGAGTCGATCAATCGCTGCTATACGATCTCTTCGCCGCCCACGCGTCCGCATACGATCTCGATCACGGTCAAGCGCGTGCCGGGCGGCAAGGTGTCGAACTGGCTGCATGACAATCTGCATGCGGGCGCCAAGGTTCGCGTGCTCGGGCCGGCGGGCGAATTCACCTGCGCGCGGCACCCGGCGCGCAAATTCCTGTTTTTATCGGCGGGCTCGGGTATTACGCCGCTGATGTCGATGAGCCGCGCGCATCATGAACTCGGTGAAGATAGCGACATCGTGTTCGTGCATAGCGCCCGTACACCGGACGACATTATCTTCGCGCGCGAACTCGACCTGATCGCGTCGAATCAGGCGCATTTCCGCACCGCGTTTGTTTGCGAACGGCTCGGCGCGCGCACGAACTGGCCAGGTGTGACCGGTTTTCTGACATTGCCGCTGCTCAAGCTCATCGCGCCGGACTTTCTGGAACGTGAGATCTTTACCTGCGGACCCGCGCCGTACATGCAAGCGGTGCGCAATCTGCTGGACGAGGGCGGTTTCGATCGCAGTCACTACCATGAGGAAAGTTTCTCGTTCGAGACCGTGGGCGAAGTGGCCGCGCAGTTGACCACCGCTCACGTGGCGGACGCGTTGCTGAACGCGAGCGCGCCGGTCACGGCCGAGAGCTTTATCGAGGCGCGCGAACAGGCGCCGGGCTTCACGCCCGCGCTCGCACCGGCGCCCGCTTCCATAGAAACGGAAACCCGCTTCAAGGTGAGTTTCGCCAAGAGCAATCGCGAGATCGAATGCGGCAGTGGCCAGCACGTGCTCGACGCCGCGAAGAAAGCGGGCGTGCGGCTGCCCGCGTCGTGTACTCAGGGTATGTGCGGCACCTGCAAGGTCAAGCTGGTATCGGGGGAAGTCGCGATGAAACACGCAGGCGGCATTCGCCAGCGTGAGATCGATCAGGGCATGGTGCTGTTGTGCTGCAGCAAGCCGTTGACCGATCTGGTCGTGGATAAGTAAGACGAGAAGGACGGCCCCCAGTGGCCGAAGTCGCGTGCGGACAACTGGATGTCGGAAAACAACGCTACCTGGCAATTCTGGCTGGCGATTCTAAATGCTCATTGGGTTGTTGTGACGGCAAACGGGAGAACGGCGATGAGACTGATCAAAAAGATATTCGTGTTGAGCGCATTGAGCGCGGCGCTGACGGCAAGCAGCGTGAGTGTGTCGGCCGATACCAAGCCGACTATCAAGATCGGTTACGTGGAAGGCTGGGACGACAGCGTCGCGACCTCGAACGTGGCCGCGCGCGTGATCGAAAAGCGTCTGGGCTACCAGGTGCAACTCGTGCCGGTCGCAGCCGGCGTGATGTGGCAAGGCGTGGCGCGCGGTGACCTCGATGCGACGCTGTCCGCGTGGCTGCCGGTCACGCACGGCGCGTACTGGAACAACTTCAAGGACAAGGTGGTCGACCTCGGTCCGAACTTCAACGATGCGAAGATCGGCCTGATCGTGCCAGAAAACGCCGACGTGAAGAGCGTGGGCGATCTGGAGGCGAAGAAGACGGAGTTCGGCTCCCGCATCGTTGGGATCGACGCCGGCGCGGGCGTGATGCAGAAAACCAGCGAGGCGATCAAGGCCTACGGACTCGATTACACGCTGATGCCGAGCTCGGGCAGCGCGATGACCGCCGAACTGGCGCGCTCGGAAGCGGCGAGCAAGCCGATTATCGTGACGGGCTGGAAGCCGCACTGGATGTTCGCGAAGTACAAGCTCAAATTCCTCGAAGATCCGAAGAAAGTATTCGGCGAAGCGGAGCACGTGGATAGCGTCGTGAATCCTGACCTCGAGAAGAAGGCGCCGACGGTTGTCGCGTTCCTCAAAAAGTTCCAATGGAAGCCGGGTGAGATCGACAGCGTGATGCTGGCCACGCAAAACGGCGAGAAGCCGACTGCTGCCGCGGATGCGTGGATCAGCGCGCACGGCGACCGCGTGGATAGCTGGGTGAAGTGATTACGCGCTTAGTGTGAACGTGCTGCCGCTTCGGTGAAGCGGCAGCTTCCAGAGAACGCCGCTTTTTTTAGCGGCGTTTTCGTTTATTGCAGTACAACGGTCCGATCGCCGTTGATAAACACCCGCCGTTCGATAAACGCCTTGACGGCCCGCGCCAGCGTGATGCATTCGACGTCGCGCCCGGTGGCAAGCAGGCGCTCCGGGCTATACGAATGATCGACGCGCTCCACCACCTGTTCGATGATCGGACCTTCGTCGAGATCGTCAGTGACGAAGTGCGCGGTGGCGCCGATCAGTTTGACGCCGCGCGCATGTGCCTGGTGATACGGTTTCGCACCCTTGAAGCCGGGCAGGAAAGAATGGTGGATATTGATCGCGCGTGCCGCGAGCGCACGGCTCGTTTCCCCGGACAGAATCTGCATATAGCGCGCGAGAATCATCAACTCCGCGCCCGATGTCTCGAACAGATCGAGCAGGCGCGCTTCCTGTTGCGGCTTCGTATCGGCGGTGATCGGCAGATGGTGGAAGGGCAGGCCATGCTGCTGCGCCAAGGGTTGGAGATCGCGATGATTCGAACCGATGCCGACAATGTCCATTTTCAGCTCGCCCATGCGCCAGCGGAACAGCAGATCGGCGAGACAGTGTTCGAGTTTCGACACCATGATCAGGACTTTCGGCCGTGTGCCGACGTCGTGCATGGCCCATGTCATGCGAAAGCGCTCGGCGATCGGCTCGAATTCGCGCTTGAGGCCCGCGGCATGCAGCGTCTCGCTGCTGTCCACGCCGTGGAACACGCAGCGCACGAAAAAGCGTTCACTCAGGTCGTCGTCGAAAACGGTCAGTTCGTCGATATAGCAATGATGCCGGTCGAGAAAGCCGACAACGGCGGCGACCTGGCCCGCCGCGCTCGGACACGCGACGGTGAGAACCAGTTGATCGGGGCGGGAATCGGCGGACATGCGCTCTCCACTTGGATGATAGGGCGATGCCACGGGGCGCGGCATGCATCATCGCAGTAGATCAAATCAGGCGCATGCGCGGATAGAAGCTAAACGCCGTCGCGCTGGAACGGGAGCGCCAGATTCGGGGGCGGTGCTCAGTCGGCGTCGAGTCCGCATTCGCCGAGCAGCCATTGGCGAAAGGCGCTAACAGCGGGCGTCGCCGCGCGCTGCGTGACGAGCAGATAGCCGCGCTCGGTGACGACCGGCGGCTCGAACAGTTCGACGAGTTGCCCCGTTGCAAGCAGTTCGTCGACGAGCGGCGCCCAGCCGAGCGCGACGCCCTGGCCCATGATCGCCGCATGGGCCACGAGCGTAAAACTGTTGAACGTGATGCCGCGATGCGCGGGCGGCGCATCCAGCGCGTGCGCGGCGAACCAGTCGGTCCAGGACAGCCAGCGCGCCGGCTGGGTCGGTTCGAGATGCAGCAACGGGAGGTGCAGCAGCTCGGACGGCGTACGCAGCGACGGGTGTGCCGCGGCAAAGGCGGGGCTGCACACCGGCGTGACGCGCTCGGGAAACAGTTTGACCACGCCGCGCGCGCTCCAGTCGGCGTGTTCGTCGCCGAATGCAATGGCAATGTCCGCCTGATCGTGCGAAGGATCGAACACGTTCTGAGAGGTGATGATCTTCACGTCGACGTCCGGCATCAGCGCCTTGAACTGCGATAAACGTGGCATCAGCCAATAGGTGGCGAAGCCGAAATCGGTGGAGAGCGTGAGGGTTTGCGGCATGCGCCGCGCGCGGATTTCGCTGGTGGCGAGGCGAATCGTGTCGAGCGCGTGGCGCACCGCTTCGAACAAGCGCACGCCGTCTTCCGTGAGCGTAACGCCGCGATGGCCGCGCTCGAAGAGCGGGGTGCCCAGCGCTTCTTCAAGCTGCACGACGCGCTGGCTGACAGCCGGCTGTGTCGAACCCATCTCGCGCGCGGCAGCCGTGAAGCTGGCCAGACGCGCCGCGGATTCGAACATGGCCAGCGCCTGCATTGGCGGCAAGCGATCCTGCCTCGGCATAACGACCCCTTATAGGCACATAACGATTTGCCGTCTTCACAGTCGTGAATTGGACGGCAATAGTGGTGCGCATGGCGGGCCCGGCATCGGGCCGCGCGTTTGCCGTTGCAACAACGGCGGCATTTGCACCGACACTTGTGATTCTATTCGAGGCACGCCCCCATGCTTGAGAGCAAAAAGAATATCCTCATTCTGATGGCTGACCAGATGACGCCGTTCGCGTTGGCCGCATACGGACACCGTCTGACCAGGACCCCCAATCTCGACCGGCTCGCCAAGCAAGGCGTGGTATTCGAATCCGCCTATTGCGCGAGTCCGCTATGTGCGCCATCGCGGTTTTCCTTCCTGTCGGGCAAGCTGCCGTCGGCAATCGGCGCCTATGACAATGCAGCGGAATTTCCGTCGCAAACGCTGACGTTCGCGCACTATCTTCGCGCCGAAGGATATCGCACCATTCTGTCCGGCAAGATGCATTTCTGCGGCGCCGATCAGTTGCATGGCTTCGAAGAGCGGCTCACCACCGACATCTATCCTGCCGACTTTGGCTGGACGCCCGACTGGGCGCATTTCGAAGCGCGCCCCACGTGGTATCACAACATGAGCTCCGTGATCGATGCGGGCCCGTGCGTGCGCACCAACCAACTCGATTTCGATGACGAAGTCACGTTCACCACGCGCCAGAAACTCTTCGACATCGCACGCGAACGTCATGCCGGAAAAGATGCAAGACCATTCTGCATGGTCGCCTCGCTAACCCATCCGCACGACCCGTATGCGATTCCAAAAAAGTACTGGGACCTGTATCGCGACGAAGACATCGACATGCCCGCGTTTCGCGATTCAATCGAAGACGCCGATCCGCATTCGAAGCGCCTGCGCCATGTATGCGAAACCGACCGCACGCCGCCCACGGATCAACAGATCCGCAATGCGCGCCGTGCCTACTACGGCGCAATCTCCTACGTCGACGACCAGTTCGGCGCGATCCTCGAAGCGCTCGAACAGTCGGGACTCGCGAAAGACACGATGATCGTCGTAACCTCCGACCACGGTGAGATGCTCGGCGAGCGCGGCCTCTGGTACAAGATGACCTTCTTCGAAGGTGGCTGCCGCGTTCCGCTCATCGTGCACGCGCCGCAGCAATTCGACGCGCATCGCGTGCGGGCATCCGTTTCGCATCTCGATCTGCTGCCCACGCTGGTCGAACTGGCGCGCGGCGAATCGCCGGCCATGTGGCCCGATTCGCTCGATGGACAGAGCCTCGTGCCGCATCTGCAGGGCCGCCAAGATGGTCACGATGAAGCCATTGGCGAATATCTGGCGGAAGGTGCGATTGCGCCGATCGTGATGGTGCGGCGCGGCCGCTTCAAGTTCATTCATACGCCGGCGGATCCCGATCAACTTTACGACGTCGCAGCGGACCCGCTGGAGCGGGAGAATCTTGCCGCGCGCAGCGAATACGCGGCACAGGTCGCGGCTTTGCGTGAGGAGATCGCGCAACGCTGGGATCTCGCCGCGCTGCACAACGAAGTGTTGCAAAGCCAGCGGCGGCGTCATTTTCATTTCGCTTCCACGACACAGGGCACGGTCGCGTCGTGGGACTGGCAGCCGCATGTCGATGCGAGCCAGCGCTATATGCGCAATCACATCGATCTGGATACGCTCGAAGCGATGGCGCGTTTTCCCGCCGTCGTGCGTTGATTCCCACTCTGCTAACGATCCACCCCACTTCACGAACAGGAAGCCGACATAATGAAAAAGCTCTTCAAACAGGCGGTAACCGGCGTGGCGCTGCTTTGCGCGTCGGCCACATTCGCGTTGGCCGCCGAGCCGCAGTCGTGCACGCAAGTCAACATGGCGGGGCCCGGATGGACCGACATCGACGCCACCAATGCGATCACCGGCGTACTGTTGAAGGCGCTGGGCTATAAGCAGAGCGTGGCGAACCTGTCGGTGCCGATCACATATCAAGGCTTGAAGAAAGGGCAGATCGACGTGTTTCTCGGCAACTGGATGCCCGCGCAGGCGCCGGTCGTCAAACCGTTCGAGGAAGAAAAGTCGATCGAGGTCGTGCATCCGAATCTGAGCAACGCCAAGTTCACGCTGGCCGTACCCGATTATGTGGCGGCGGCCGGCATCCATTCTTTCGCGGATCTGGCAAAGAACGCCGACAAGTTCGATAGCAAGATCTATGGCATCGAACCTGGCGCACCGGCCAATCAGAACATCAAGAAGATGGTCGACGACAAGGCGTTCGGCCTCGGCAACTGGAAGCTCGTCGAGTCGAGCGAGACCGGCATGCTCACGCAGGTGGAGCGGGCAGTGCGCGAGAAGAAATGGATTGTCTTTCTTGCGTGGGAACCGCACTTGATGAACACCAGGTTCAAGCTCACTTACCTTGATGGCGGCGACAGGTACTTCGGGCCCAACTACGGCGGCGCCACGGTCAATACGGTGGCGCGCAGCGGCTATGCCGAGCAGTGTCCGAACGTCGGCAAGCTGTTCAGGCAGCTCACCTTCAATGTCGATCTGGAAAACGGCGTGATCACCGAAGTACTGGAAAAGAAGACCCCTGTGAACGCTGCCGCGACCGAAGCGCTCAAGCGTCACCCTGAATTGTTGAAGTCGTGGCTCGACGGCGTGAACACGGCGAGCGGCGCCAATGGTTTGCAAGCCGTGCAAACGGCGCTCGGCATGAAATAACAGCGCATTCCTAACCATGAAGTCGCCAGGCGACAGATTTATGTCGCTTCCGGTCGAATCCTCCTAAATCTGGACTCGTATTCTTGATCCGGCGATGTGAATGTGACTGGTCATTACATGCATCGCAGATAGCTTCAATCCGTTTTACTCGGTCTCAGCCGGTTTCGAACTGCCCGTCATGCGAGAAGCGCCGCGCGCTGGTCAACAGCGCGCAGCAGGGATCGCTTTATCCAACGAAATACGCAGGCAAAGAGCAGGGGAGAATTAGATGAAGAAGAGCAATGCCGTCAGCCTTTCGGGACTCGCTATCGCGGCAAGCGCTATCTGTGCGCCGATGGCCGCCCATGCGCAAAGCAGCGTCACACTGTACGGCATTCTGGATGCCGGCATCACCTACGTGAACAATGCCGGTGGCGCCAACCAGTTCAAATTCGACGACGGTATTTCGTACGGTAACCGGATCGGTTTCAAGGGCGTCGAAGATCTCGGCGGCGGCTTGCAGGCCGTGTTCGTACTCGAGTCGGGTTTTCACGTGGGCAACGGGCAACTCGGATTCGGCGGCGCGTTGTTCGGCCGCCAGGCATATGTCGGCCTGAAGAGCAACTGGGGTACGCTCTCGCTCGGTAATCAGCTCGACATGACCGAGGAGTTTGTCTACCTCTATAACATCTCGTCGTGGGCGAGCGGTTATGCGATCCATCAGGGCGACTTCGACCGGATGAACGGCGACCGGCTGCCGAATTCAGTCAAGTTTCTCTCTAACGACTACGCAGGCTTCTCGTTCGGCGGCATGTATTCTTTCGGCAATACCGCGGGCGACTTTCACAACAAGAGCGCATGGAGCGTGGGTGCGCGTTACGAGCACAGCGACTTCAACATGGGCGCGGCCTATACGCAGTTGAACAATCCGTACGGCATCTACGCATTCGACCCGTACGCGATGATCGGCACGCGCACGTTCCTCGGCAAGCCGACCGTGTCCGTCGATCCCGCGACCGGCGCGGTAACGGACCTGTACAGCTCGTCGGCGTTTCCGGTCGACAAGCAAGGAGCGTTTGCCGTGGGTGCGGCCTATACGATCGGCAAGGTCATGCTGAGCGGCGACTTCACTTACACGACGATCAAGGGGCTCGGCGAGACCTCGCATATGCAGGTCTATGAGGTCGGCGCTTCTTATACGTTCACCCCGGCGTTGATGCTGTACGGCGGTTATCAACACACACGGTTCGAAGGCAACCACTGGAACCAGGGCTCGCTCGGCCTGCATTACCTGTTGTCCAAGCGCACGGACGTCTATATTTCCGGCGACTATCTGCGCGCGTCGGATGGCGTGAACGCGGTGATCGGCTATAGCTTCACGCCGTCTTCGTCGAACACGCAGAGCGACGTGCGGATCGGCATGCGTCATTCGTTCTGACCGGCGGCAAAGGGCGGCTTTCCGTGTGTCACGGGAACCGCCCGCGCCATTACGATGGCCGTTCGAGCTGTTTCTTGAACGTTTCGATCAGCGCCCGCACTTTGGCCGGCGGATGGCTGGTGGGCGGAAACACCGCCTGAATGCTGGCGGGTTCGGTCGCCCATTCGGGCAACAGGCGGATCAACCGGCCCGCGGCGACATCGGCGTCGATCGAGAAATCGGTCAACAGGCCGAATCCGCCGCCGGCAAGCGTCGCCGAGCGGCAAGCGTTGGCCGTGTTCACAAGAAACGCGTTTTCGCAGCGCACGCTTTCGGCGTCACCGTCGTCTGTGCTCTTGCCATTGCTGCGCCGCAGCTCGAGCGTCAATGGATGCGGCAAGACCGTCAACGCGCAGTAGGGCATCGCCGACAGCTCAGCGGGCGTTTGCGGCTCTCCCCTTATTTCGACGAACTCCGGACTCGCGACGATCCACTTGACGAAGCTGCCGAGCTTCACCGCCCGGTAATTGGAGTCGGCCAGCCGGCCGAGGCGGATTGCCACGTCGATGCCGTCCGCGATGAGATCCACATATTGGTCGGTGCACAGCAATTCGACATTGAGCTGCGGATTCGCGCGGCGCAGTTCGACGAGCGCCGGCGCGACGGCAAGCGAGCCGTAGTCGATCGGTGAGCTCACGCGCAAGGTGCCGCGCACAGGCGCCGATTCTCCGCCGATCGCCGTCAGTGCTTCTTCCGTGGCGCGCAGGATCTTCACGCTGGCGTCGTAAAACGCGCGGCCCGCTTCCGTCAAGCCTAGCCGCCGCGTCGTGCGGACCAGCAGGCTCGCGCCCACCTCGGCCTCGAGCCGCTGCATGTGCGTGCTGACCATGGTTTTGGCGAGGCCCAGACGCGCTGCCGCGGCGGTCAGCGAGCCGGCCTCGACGACCGCGACGAAGATCGCCAGGCGGTTCAGGTTTACGTCGCGTACGTCGGCCATGGTGGATTGTCCATCTTCGATTGACTGTGTTTCCCGGATTATCGGGCTTCTGCAAAGGCGCTCGTGCGCATTATGCTCGTCCCATCCCTTCCTGCTCGATGGAGCCTGTTATGCCCGCTGCGCGACCCGCCCAACCGATCCGCCTGTATACAACACTGCTTTCCGGCCACGGCCATCGGGTGAAGCTCTTTCTGACCCTGCTCGACCTGCCGTTCGAAGTGGTCGAACTGGACATGAAAGCCGGTGATAACCGCAAGCCCGCGTATCTGGCGCTCAACCCGTTGGGGCAGGTGCCGACGATCCAGGACGGCGAGCTCACGCTGTTCGATTCGAACGCGATTCTCGTGTATCTGGCAAAGCGTTACGGCGACGCCTCGTGGCTGCCGGAAGACCCGCTCGGCGCGGCCACCGTACAGCGCTGGCTGTCGCTCGCCGCCGGCCAGATCGCTTACGGGCCATGTGCCGCGCGGCTCGTTACCGTGTTCGGCGCGCCGCTCGATCATGAGAGCGCGAAGAAAATTGCCGTGAAGCTGTTCAACGTGCTCGAAAGCGAACTAGCGGACAAGGCGTTCGCCGCGGGCAATCAGGTGACGATTGCCGACATTGCCGCGCACACTTATATCGCACATGCACCGGAAGGCGGCGTGTCGCTCGAACCGTACCCGAACATTCGTGCGTGGTTGCGCCGCGTCGAAGCGTTGCCGCGGTTTGTCGCCATGCCGTCGACGAAGGCCGGACTGCTCGCCGGATGAGCGGCTGATTTTTGACGTCAACGGAGTCCGATGATGTCCACGTTTATTCCTCTGAATAGTTGGGGCGCCGACGCCTCGCCGTTTCACACAGCCGAACTCGCCGCCCAGCAGCGTGCGGGGGTGAGAAGCCAGGCGGATGCGTCGGGCCGCCGCGGCATTCGCCGCTCCATGCCGGACCAGCACCGCCAGTTCTTCGCCGAACAGCCGTTCATGGTGTTCGGCGGTGTCGACGCCCACGGCCAGCCATGGGCGACGGTGCGCGCGGGCGCGCCGGGTTTCGTAAGCTCGCCGGATGCGCGGACGCTGCGGATCGAAGGCGGTGTGCTGGCCGGTGATCCACTTGCGGACCGCTGGCAGAAGGGTGCCATGATCGGCGGCCTTGGACTGCAGCCGAAGACCCGGCGCCGCAACCGGATCAACGGCGTGGTGACATCGGTGGACGGAGCCGCGCTGACCGTCGAGGTTCGCCAGAGCTTCGGCAACTGCGCGAAGTACATTCAGAGCCGTGTGCCGAGCTGGGTGGAGCAGGGCGTGTCCGGGCCTTCGGTGCCGCCGGAAATAGCAACGCAACTCAGCGACGCCGACCGTGAGCTGCTGGCGGGAGCCGACACGTTTTTCATCGCGAGCGCGAATCTCGAAGAGAACGCGGGTCTCGCTCGCGGCGTCGACGTGTCGCATCGCGGCGGGCCGCCGGGGTTCGTTCGTATCAAGGATGAGCACACGCTAACCACGCCCGACTACAGCGGCAACAACTTCTTCAATACGATCGGTAACCTGATCCACGATCCACGCGCCGGGTTGCTGTTCATCGACTTCGCGACCGGCGATCTGGTGTATGTCGCCGCAGTTGCGGAAATCGTCTGGGACGGCGCGGAGCTGGCGGCGTTCGAAGGCGCGCAACGGCTCGTACGTTTTCACGTGCGGGAAGTGCGGCGCAGCCGGGGCGCATTGCCGTTTCGCTGGTCCGATGTGGAGTTTGCGCCGCAGTTTGCGGCGGCAGTACGTAAGCCGGTTGCTGCGTCGCCCTGGCACAAGCTGACGGTTGCGGCGGTGGTCGACGAGACACCGTCGATTCGTTCCTTCTACTTCGAATCGATCGACGGCGCACCGCTGCCGCCTTACAAACCGGGGCAGTTTCTGCCGATCCGCCTGCCTGTGCCGGGTCTCGACACACCACTGTTGCGAACCTACACGCTTTCCGATGCGCACCATCCGTTGCGGTATCGAATCAGCGTGAAACGCGAAGGGGTCGCCTCGAACTGGTTGCACGAGCATCTGGTTGCCGGCATGCAGATCGAAGCGATGAAGCCGCGCGGCACCTTCACCTATGCGGAAGAGAGCTCGCGCTCCGCCGTTTTTATCTCGGCGGGTATCGGCATCACACCGATGATGGCCATGCTCCGGCATGCGTCGGCCGCGTCGCGCGACGACGGCGCGAAAGCGAGGCGACTCTTCTTCTTTCACGGTGCGCGCAGTGATCGTGAACGACCTTTCAGTGCGGATCTGAAGGAGATCGCGGCGCGTAATCCGGCAGTTTCCCTGCATCTTTTCGATAGCACCGTATCTGTGCCGACTGACGGCGTATCGCCCGGACGGATCGGCATCGACGCGCTGAAACGCGCGCTGCCCTTCGACGACTACGACTTCTATCTATGCGGGCCCGAGCAGTTCATGCAGGACCTGTATGAAGGGCTGCGTGGACTGAACGTCGCGGATGAACGGATTCGCTTCGAAGCTTTCGGCCCGGCGACCGTGAAGCGCACGCGCGCCAGCGAGGGGACGAAGGCGCAGGAAGCGCCGGCGCAAGGCACTGACGGTGTGCAGGTGAGCTTTGCGCGTTCGGCGCGTACGATTCAATGGCTGCCGCGCGACGGCAGCTTGCTGGAGCTTGCCGAGGCGCACGGCATCAACGCGCCGTCGAGTTGCCGCTCGGGTATGTGCGGTACATGTTCGACGCGCGTGTTGGCGGGAAAGGTTCAGTACGACGGCGAAGTGGAGGCGCAGATCGAGCCCGGTGCTGCGCTGATTTGCATGGCGCATCCGGTTGCCGGCGATCCCGGTGTGCAAGCTGGTGTAACGCTGGACTTGTGATCAGTGAACGATAGCGCCGGCCGATGTCACGCGGGAGGCGTCGTCAATGGGTCGATTCGCGAACGTCGGTGCCTGACAGGCAGCGCAGTGCCCGATCGCCATCGCTGCGCGCCGCTTCCTCAATCGGAAAGGTTTCCTTGCTGAACGCCACCACCTTGAATCCGGATCCCGCCGCGCGCGGCGTGGTGATGCCCCAATGCCAGCCGCCGTCCTGCTCGAAGACATGCAGAACAGCCGTGTTTGTTACGTGTAAAGCCTCATGAGTCGTCATGGCACATTCCTCCGTCGCAACATGACCGTGAGTGCGAATTGCAGACTTCTACGCTGAGTTTAGTGCATTTTGCTGCACCGCAATATTTTAGTTTGTTGTAGAAATGCTGAATTAGTATGCGGACCCGCGGCCAGCGCGGGATTCGTGCACCAAAGCACACCAGCGCGAGTCGCATGCAGGATCGCGATGACATAGCGATGGGCATGGTTCGGCGTCTGCCATACATGTGCGAGGAAAGTGGAAAACAGAACGGGCCGGCTCGCTGGAAAGCGAGTACCGGCCCGTGTTTACCGCGCTAATTGCCTGGTGCCAGGCGGAAGCGGTGAGTCGTCAGAAATCGAGTCCCGGGGCGCCCGCGCCAGGACCGCCTGGCTGACCCGCGGCCGGCGCATCCTTCGGAGCTTCGTGAACGGTGGCGTCGGTGGTCAGCAGCAGCCCGGCTACCGAAGCCGCGTTCTGCAGCGCGGTGCGTGTGACCTTGGTCGGATCCAGCACGCCCGATTCGACCAGATCGCCATATTCGCCGGTCTGTGCGTTGTAACCGAAATTGCCCGTGCCTTCAGCGACCTTCGCAACCACCACGCTCGCTTCCTCGCCCGCGTTCGTGACAATCTGGCGCAACGGTTCTTCGAGCGCGCGCAACACGATCTTGATGCCTGCATCCTGATCGGCATTCACGCCCCTGAGCCCGCTGATCGCCTGCTTCACACGAATCAGCGCGACGCCGCCGCCCGGCACGATGCCTTCTTCAACGGCTGCGCGCGTTGCATGCAGTGCGTCGTCGACACGGTCTTTCTTTTCCTTGACCTCGATTTCGGTTGCGCCGCCCACCTTGATCACCGCCACGCCACCCGCCAGCTTCGCGACGCGTTCCTGAAGTTTTTCGCGGTCGTAGTCGGAAGTCGCTTCCTCGATCTGCACGCGAATCTGCTTCACGCGCGCTTCGATATTCTTGCTGTCGCCCGCGCCGTCGATGACCGTGGTGTTCTCCTTGCCGACTTCGATGCGCTTGGCCTGACCCAGTTCGGCGAGCGTCGCTTTATCGAGTGTCAGGCCAGTTTCTTCAGCGATCACTTGCCCGCCGGTGAGGATCGCGATGTCTTCGAGCAGCGCCTTGCGACGATCGCCGAAGCCAGGCGCCTTCACCGCGACGGTCTTCAGAATGCCGCGAATGTTGTTGACCACCAGCGTGGCGAGCGCCTCGCCTTCCACGTCTTCCGCAATGATCAGCAGCGGGCGACCGGCTTTCGCGACCTGTTCCAGGATCGGCAGCAGATCGCGAATGTTCGACACTTTCTTGTCGTGCAGCAGCACGAACGGGTTGTCGAGTACCGCAACCTGTTTATCCTGATCGTTGATGAAATACGGCGACAGGTAGCCACGATCGAATTGCAGACCTTCCACCACGTCGAGTTCGTCGTCGAGCGACTTGCCGTCTTCCACGGTGATGACGCCTTCCTTGCCGACGCGGTCGATCGCTTCCGCGATACGCTGACCGATCGACTCTTCGCCGTTGGCCGAAATCGTCGCGACCTGCGCGATTTCCTTGCTGGTCGTGGTCGGCTTGCTGATCTTTTTTAGTTCATCGATTGCGGCGACCACGGCCTTGTCGATACCGCGCTTCAGATCCAGCGGGTTGAGGCCCGCCGCCACGTATTTCTGACCTTCACGCACGATGGCTTGCGCGAGCACGGTCGCCGTCGTGGTGCCGTCACCCGCGGCGTCACTGGTGCGCGAAGCGACTTCTTTGACAAGCTGCGCGCCGATGTTCTGCACGCGGTCCGACAATTCGATTTCCTTCGCGACCGACACACCGTCCTTGGTGACGATCGGTGCGCCGAAGCTGCGTTCGAGCACCACGTTGCGGCCTTTCGGACCCAGCGTGACCTTGACCGCATTGGCGAGAATATTGACGCCTTCGACCAGCCTCGAGCGGGCGACGTCGCTGAAAATGATTTCTTTTGCTGCCATGGTTAGACGCTCCCTTCGTTATTGAGTGACGACTGCGACGACATCTTCTTCGCGCAGCACGAGCAGTTCATTACCGTCGACCTTGACCGACTGCCCGGCATATTTGCCGAACAGCACGCGTTCGCCGACTTTCAGATCGGGTTCGATGCGTTTGCCGTCGCTATCGCGCTTGCCCGGTCCGATGGCGATCACTTCGCCCTGGTCGGGTTTTTCCGCTGCGCTTTCCGGAATGACAATGCCTGAAGCGGTTCTGGTTTCCTGGTCGAGACGCTTGACGATCAGGCGGTCATGCAAGGGACGTAGGCTCATGGTTCCATTTCCACGGTTAAATTCTGGCACTCGTCGTTGGTGAGTGCTGACCGGGATCGAGTATAGAAATGCGGCGCCCGTTGCTCCAATAACGGATTCATCGATCCTTATCCGCAATTCGCATTTCACAATCGCGCATATTCATAGCTTGATTCGCTGGTTTTGTGCGGAGAGCCGTGTCCCTATACTGATTCGTCACAGCGGCATGTCTTATTGGCGCGCCGGTCCATCTTCCCAACTCAAACAGTCGGATCGAATGCGATCCGTGCGCTTTTACAAGGAATCAAGGCATGCAGGTCTCTCAGGACACCACGGCGCGTGCGAGGCTCGACGCAGCACTCGCCGGGTTGCCCGCGCTGGCTCAGGCGATTGGCGAAGACGCCGCGCAACGTGAGGTGCGGCGCGAGTTGCCATTCGACGGCTTCAGGCTGTTTCGCGAATCCGGCCTGGGCGTGCTCCGTTTTCCGGTCGAGTGGGGCGGTTTGGGCGGAACGTTGGAAGACCTCTTCGAGGTGATCGCCACGTTGGGCGCGCATGAATCGAATGTCGCGCACGCACTGCGGATTCACTTCGACCAGACCGAGCAACTGCTGCTGTCGCCGCGTTCCGCCTTCAACGACACGCAGATCGAGCGCATACGGCAAGGGGCGATCTTTGGCGGTGCGTCCACGGAACTGGGGACGGCAAGGCCGGGCGAAATCGTGACGAAGCTGGTGCGCGACGGCGAGCACTTTCGTGTGACAGGCAGAAAGTACTACTCGACCGGCACCGCGTTCGCCGACTATGCGCGGATCAACGTGCAGAACGAGAACGACGAAAAAGTGTCGATCGTGATTCCCGTGTCGCGTGAAGGATTGCAGGTACTCGACGACTGGGACGGCATGGGGCAACGCATGACGGCGAGCGGCAGCCTCGTGCTCGACAACGTGCAGGTTTTCTCTCACGAGATAGCGACACGCGGCTATACGACGCTCGCCGGCCGGCATGGCAGCGCCGTGCGGCAGCTGCATCTGGTGACGGTCGCGGCGGGTATCGTGCGAAACATTCTCGCGGACGCACGGCGCTACGTGACGCAATACGGCCGGCCGGTGCTGCATAGTCCGGCGCCCTCGGCGCGCGAGGATGGGTTCGTGCAGCAGGTGGTGGGCGACCTTGCGGCGCACAGCCTCTCGATCGATGCACTGGTCGCGGCGAACGCACGCACGCTCGACCGCTCGGCGAATGCGATCCACAGCGGCGCGGCGAATGCGGAGGAGCTGGTGCTGGAAGGCGCACTGGCCACTGCCAAAACCCAGCTCGTGGTGAGCAAGCTGGCGCTTTATGCGGGCGAGCGTCTGTTCGAGATTGGCGGCGCATCGGCCACAGGCCGCGCGCACAATTTCGACCGTCATTGGCGCAATCTGCGCACCATTTTCAGTCACAACCCTCTGCTGCACAAAGCGCGCGTGATCGGCGACTACGAGTTGAACGGCGTGACTACGCATCTGACCGAAGGACGCGTGTTCTAACGGATTGCCATCCATTCACCACCTTTCGAGCATTGCACACTATGAGCCGAGATTTGCTGTTACTACTGGAGCCGGGCTTTACGGATCCGGATCATCCGGGCGAGCGCTTTATCTGCCCGGACGGAGCGCCCATTGAAGGTTTGCTGGCGAGCGATCCCGCGCGCAACGCCCATCTCGACATTCGCCGCCTGCCGTTTGCGCGTCCGCGCGCCGAGGTGATCGAGGCGCTGGACGCTGAGCACCAGAGTCTGCCGGTACTGATTCTCGGTGACGAGCAGCCCGCGCCCGCCGATGCCCAGACGTTGGGCAGCAAGCGCTTCGTGACGGACACGCGCCGCATTCTCGATCTACTCGCGCAGCGTCACGGTTTCCCCAAAGTGCATTGACGAAGCTGAAGCGGGGTGTATGCTGGGGTAAATGTCGTTAGCGTGTTTCGATGTGACAACGGCATTCACCCCGAGCCGTTGCTCGACCGGGGCCTGTTGCTTCGCTCTAGAACAGATGCTTGACACCCGCCGAGACGGCCACCTGGTTGCTGGTGGTGGACGGTGTCAGATAGCCGATTGCCGCGACCGCCGGCCGTCCCAATGAATCGGTGCCGCTCGCGTGTTGATAAGCGCCGGTCACGTAAATGTCGGTTGCCTTGGAAAGCGAGTACGCCGCACCAAGGTTCAACTGCTCGTATTTGGCGCTCTCTTTTCCGCTCACGCTGCCGCCCTCCGTATAGTCGAACGACGTGCCGAATCGAAGAAACGGCGTGGCCTGATAGCGCAGGCTCGCACTGACGGTGCTCAGCCTCGTCGAACCGCTATAGTGCAGCGTATTCAGCGAAGAGTTCGAGCCCAGCCCACGGAATTGGGTGGTCGAGTAGGCCGCACCGACAATCGCTCCGCCTGCCGTGTAGGTTGCCGCCACGGAAATCGTCTGCTGCGTGTTTGCCGATGCGAAGCCGGCGATCGCCGGATTGGACTCGGCGGTCGTTGCCGAACCCGCGGATCCAAGGTTGTTTCCCGTGGCGCTTGCATTCGCATTGGTGCCGTAAAGCGACGTGTTCGGATTGCGCGCGTTGACGATCGACGCGGCAATGGCGAACGCGCCGCCCGTATAGCTGGCGCCGGTGGACCACAGTTGATTCTGCGTGACGTTCCCGGCCACGCCACCCAAGCTGTACAGCGCGCCGAAGCGGAAGCCGTTGAACGAATCCGAGAGGTACTTCAGCGAATTGTTGATGCGGTGAGTGAAGTTCAGATTGTCGTAGTCCGCCGGATGAATCGCGAGGTTGCCCCAATACCACCCGTAGATCAGTGGCGATACGAATTCCACCGAGGTGTCGCCCTGGCGTCCCAACGTGAACGTACCGTAGCGGCCGCCATTCAGACCGACCCACGCCTGGCGTCCGAACTCCGTGCCGCCTTGACCAATTGCGCCGTTGTTCACGCTGAAGCCATTTTCAAGCTGGAACAGCGCCTTCAATCCACCGCCCAGATCTTCCACGCCTTTCAGGCCCCAGCGACTCGACGCGAGTCCCGATGATCCGCTATCGAACTGCGCCACCTGCGCGCCGCCTTTGGGTTTGCCGGAGGACGGCGTTGCAGCCGTCTGCGCGTTATTCGAGTAGGTCACATTGCCGGTCACGATCCCATACAGGGTGACGCTGCTTTGAGCACTGGCCGTACCGACCATGAGAGACGAAACGCTGAAAGCGAAAAGCAGTTTTTTCATAGTTGTTTGAATCGTTTTTGAGGGCGAGTCGGAGAAGTGATTGCCCGAGGAAAATCTCGAATCGGGCGAGCAACGATAAGCAAAACGAATCGACGAAACAAACAATCAAATTCGATATGGATATCGACTATTTCTCTCGAATAAGCGCTAAAACACCGATTCTTTAGTAATAACGCAAACTCTCGACAATAGATACGCAATCCTTATTTGTATGTTTTCGTAGCGATGCTCCCTCGACGTAACAAAAGGAAAGGCGGCGTCCCGCCGATGCGCCTTTCCTCCGCACCATGCTTTGCATATACATAACGATTGGTTCTTTTACCGACGCTGCGGCTTTATCGTGAGCGCTGCGGCAGCGGCATTGCCGACACGACAACACTCTATTCGGCCGGCAAGGCCGAAACATCGGCATAAGGATCTGGATTACATGGCACGGTTGAATCGACGCGAATTTCTTATTTCATCGGGCGCGGCGCTCGCGGCGGCCGGCATGCCGGCACTTGCGTTCGCCCAGGGCGAGGCCGGCGCGCCGAAACGGGGCGGCACGCTGAACATGTTGATCAATCCGGAGCCGCCGGTGCTCGTGTCGATCTTCCAGACGACCGGACCCGCGCTCGTCGCGAGTTCCAAAGTGCTGGAAGGCTTGCTGGCTTATGACTTCGACCTGCGCCCGAAGCCGCAACTGGCCACGGCGTGGTCCGTCAGCCCGGACGGCCTGAAGTACACCTTCACCCTGCGGCAGAACGTGAAATGGCACGACGGCCAGCCGTTCACGTCGGCCGACGTCGCTTTCTCGATCGATCTGCTCAAATCGGTGCATCCAAGGGGCCGCAGCACGTTCGCGAATGTGACAAGCGTCGCCACGCCCGATGCGCGCACGGCGGTGATCGAGTTGTCGAAGCCCGCGCCGTATCTGTTGAAAGCACTCTCGGCCGGCGAATCGCCAATCGTGCCCAAGCACCTGTACGCGCAGGGCGACCCGCTGTCCAATCCGCACAACAACGCGCCGATCGGCACCGGACCGTTCCGTTTCAAATCGTGGACGCGCGGCGCCAATATCGTCTATGAGCGCAATCCGGACTACTGGGACGCGGGCAAGCCGTACATCGACAGCCTTGTGTTCAAGGTCATTCCCGACGCCGCCGCGCGCTCGGCCGCGTTCGAAACCGGCGCGTTGGATCTGGGCGGCGAGAACCCGGTGCCGCTCACGGATCTGCCGCGCCTCACGCAACTGCCGCAACTGGCGGTCGAAACGCGCGGCTATCGATTTCTGGAACCGCTCGCCGAGATCGACTTCAATCTCGATCATCCTATCCTCAAAGACGTGCGCGTGCGCCAGGCCATCGCGCATGCGATCAATCCGCAGGTCGTGCAGCGCACGGTGGCCTACGGCTATGCCGATCTGTCGCCCACGCCGATCACGCCGGGCTCGCCTTATCACGACGCAAAACTCGCACCGTACGCGTTCGATATCGGCAACGCGGAGAAGCTGCTCGACGCCGCGGGCTATCCGCGCAAGGACGGCGGCGTGCGCTTCCGTCTGACGCACGACTTCCTGCCGTACGGCGACATGTACCGGCGCCAGGCCGACTACGTCAAATCCGCGCTGGCGCGTGTCGGTATCGACGTGACGGTTCGCTCGCAGGACTTGCCTGCATTCCTGAAGCGTGTGTATGCCGATCGCCAGTTCGATTTCACGAGCATCGGCGTCAACACGCTATTCGACCCGAGCGTGGGGGTTCAACGCCTCTACTGGTCGAAGAATATCCGCCCAGGTGTGCCGTTTTCGAATGCACCGCATTACAGCAATCCGGAAGTCGACCGCCTGCTCGAAAGCGCCGCGGTCGAAACCGACGAAAGCAAACGCGTCGTGTTGTACCAGCAGTTCCAGCAGATCGTGTACCGCGATCTGCCGATCCTCAACCTGGTCGCGCCGCGCATGGTCACGCTGGCGAACCGGCGCGTTCACAACCATACGGTGTCCGCACAAGGCCTGGAAGGCAATCTCGCGGATGTCTACCTCAGCGCATGACAGGAGCGGCACGATGAGTCGAGGTTTGCGTTTTGGTGCGATTCTCCGGCGTACCGCATGGCAGGCATTGCCGACGGTGATCGGCATCGTGATCCTGAACTTCTTCCTGCTGAAGCTGATGCCAGGCGACGCCGCCGACGTGCTTGCCGGCGAATCCGGTTCGGCGACCGCGGAAACCATGCAGGTGCTGCGCGCGAAGTTCGGTCTCGACCAACCGGTGCTGCATCAATTGTGGTCGTACCTGACGCATCTTTCCCACTTCAGCCTGGGCTATTCACCGCGCTACGACATGCCGGTCATGCAGTTGATCCTGTCGCGCCTGCCCAATACGCTGTTGTTGATGGGCGTGGCGTTGTCGTTCGCGATCGTGACGGGCGTGGTGCTTGGCGCGGTGATGGCACATTGGGCCGGCAAGTGGCCGGACCGTGTGCTCTCCGTGCTGGCCTTGCTGTTCTATTCGACGCCGGGTTTCTGGATTGGATTGCTCGCCATCGTGCTGTTCTCGGTACACCTGGGCTGGTTGCCGAGCGGCGGCAACCTCACGCTCGGCGTGCAATTGCACGGCTTCGCGTATTTCGCCGATGCAGCCCGGCACGTGCTGCTGCCGGCCGCGACGCTGGCCACCTTCTTTGTCGCGATCTATGCGCGGCTGACGCGGGCCGCGATGCTGGAAGTGCAGCGTCAGGACTTCGTGCGTACCGCGCAGGCCAAGGGCTTGCATCCGTGGCGTGTCACGGTGCGGCATGTGCTGCGCAATGCGCTGATGCCGCTCACGACCATCGTCGGGATTCATTTCGGTACGTTGCTGGGCGGCGCCGCGGTGACCGAGACAGTGTTCAGCTGGCCCGGCCTCGGGCGACTCGCGCTCGACGCCGTAATGGCGCGCGATTTCAGCGTGCTGCTCGGCGTGCTGCTGCTGTCTTCGCTGCTCGTGATCATCGCCAATGTGCTGGTCGATTTGCTGCAGGCATGGCTCGACCCGCGCGTCGCGTGATGGATCGCGTCGACGCCACTCGTTTTTTTCCAGAAGGATGACATGGCTTCCGATTCTTCCAATTTGATCTCCACTCCGCCCGAGCCCACGGCATCGCCGTGGCGGCGCCAGTTGGCCGGTACGCTGTTTGGTCTGCGGCGCGGCAATGCGGCCGTTGCACCGGAGCGCGCGGGAGCGGGGCGCGGCGTCTGGCGCGCGCTGCTGCGCAATCCGTCGGCGCTCGCCGGGCTGGTGCTGCTCGCGGCGTTCATCGCGCTCGCGCTGAGCGCCGGGCATCTGTTTCCCGGCGACCCGCTCGATATGGTGGCGGCCCCATTCGAATGGCCGGGGACGGACACGCAATACCGGCTCGGCACCGATTCACTCGGGCGCGACGTGGCCGCGGGCATTGCTCATGGCACACGCGTGTCGCTGCTGATCGGCGCGGTGTCGGCCGGCATCGGGCTCGTGATCGGCACGCTGGTCGGTGCAACGGGCGGTTTCTTCGGCGGAGTGATCGATAATGTGCTGGTCCGTATTACCGAACTCTTCCAGACGGTGCCGTCGTTCTTGCTGGTGATCGTGATCGTCGCGATCGGCCGGCCGAGTGTGACGGTCATCGCGCTCGCGATCGGGATCGCTTCGTGGCCGACCGTCGCGCGAATCGTACGAGCGGAATTCCGCTCGCTGCGCCAGTCCGACTTCGTGCTCGCCGCACGCAGCCAGGGGTTCAGCAACGCGCGCATCATCTTCGGCGAGATTTTGCCGAACGCTTTGCCGCCTGTGATCGTGACCGCCTCGGTGATGGTGGCGAGCGCGATCCTGATCGAGTCATCGCTATCGTTTCTCGGCATGGGGGACCCCAACGTGGTCAGCTGGGGCGGCATGATCGGCGCCGGCCGCGATTCGCTGCGCACGGCATGGTATCTGACCGCGGTTCCCGGCGCGGCGATCGTGCTCGCGGTGCTCGCTCTGAACCTGCTTGGCGACGGCCTGAACGACGCACTCAATCCGCGCCTGCGCGAACGCGCCTGAGACCCTATCCGGCTGAATGGCGGGCGCATGACGCGGCCTGCCGCGCGGCTGACAACGTATTCGAGGATGCACAGTGGCAAACCTGCTTGAAGTACGCGACCTGCGCGTTAGTTTCGGCGCGCACCAAGCCGTGCGCGGCCTGAGTTTCGATATCGCGCAAGGCGAGACGCTGGCGCTGGTCGGCGAATCGGGCTGCGGCAAATCAGCAACGGCGCTTTCGTTGATGCGGCTCGTGCCCACGCCGGGACGCGTGACGGGCAGCCTGCGTTTCGACGGCCGCGAGCTGCTCGATCTGCCCGCACGCCAGATCCGGGACATTCGCGGCCGGCAGATCTCGATGATCTTCCAGGAGCCGATGACCTCGCTCAATCCCGTGCTTTCGATCGGCGCGCAGATCGTCGAGACATTGCGCCAGCACGAGAGCCTCTCCAAAGCGGCGGCATGGAAGCGCGCGGTCGAATTGCTCGAACTGGTCCAGATTCCCGATCCGCAGCGACGCGTGTTCGATTATCCGCACGAGCTTTCCGGCGGCCAGCGCCAACGGGTGATGATTGCGATGGCGGTGGCCTGCCGGCCGCGCCTGTTGATTGCGGACGAGCCGACCACGGCGCTCGACGTCACCATTCAGGCGCATATTCTCGAACTGCTCGATGGTTTGCGGCGCGAGTTGTCGATGTCGTTGCTGCTTATCACGCACGATCTCGGCATCGTCGCGAAGCACGCGGACCGTGTTGCGGTCATGCTGGCGGGTGAGAAGGTCGAGGAGGCGCCGGTTGCGCGGCTTTTTACCCAACCGCAGCATGCCTACACACGCGGGCTGCTCGGCGCCTCGCTGAACCTGGCGGACGATCTGCATTATCGCGGGTGGAAGCTGCCGGAAATCCGTCACGGTATCGGCGACGATGGCAAGCCGAGTTTCGCCGTGGTGCCGCGTTCGGTGCGCACCGGCCAATACGTGGCGGACGCGGATGCCACGGGGCGTGCCGCGTCGCCCGGCGATGCGCCGTTGCTCGAACTGCGGGACTTGCGGATCGACTACCCGCAACGCCATGGGAAGAGCACGCTGCGCGCCGTGGACGGCGTGTCGTTGCAGATCGCTCGCGGCGAGACCGTCGGTCTTGTCGGCGAATCCGGGTGCGGGAAATCGACGCTGTCCAAGGCGATCTTGCGGCTCGTGCCGGCCGCCGGCGGCGCCATCCGCTTGCGCGGCACCGATCTCGTGCCGTTGGGCGAGCGCGAGTTGCGGCCGTTGCGGCGTCATGTGCAGATGGTGTTTCAGGACCCTTACGCGTCGCTCAATCCGCGCCGCACCGTCGCGGACATTCTCGATACCGTGCTGGTGGGAAACGGTGTTGGCAACGCCCAGCAACGCCGCTCACGCATCGCCACCATGCTCGATCGGGTGGGCTTGCCGAGCTCGGCCCTCGCGCGTTTTCCGCATGAGTTTTCGGGTGGTCAACGGCAACGCATCGGGATAGCGCGGGCATTGGTGCTGGAACCGGATCTGCTGATCTGCGATGAGCCGGTGTCCGCGCTCGACGTATCGATTCAGGCGCAGATTCTCAATCTGCTGGTCGATCTGAAACGCGATCTCGGGCTGGCGTATCTGTTCATCTCGCACGATCTTTCCGTGGTGCGTTATATCGCCGATCGCGTGCATGTGATGCAGGCGGGGCGCATTGTCGAGAGCGGGCACCATCGGGACATCTGGCGCGCGCCGCAACACCCGTACACGCGCACGCTGCTCGACGCGATTCCGGGCCGGACATTCGACGCGCAGGCCGCATAGCGTGCGAGTCCTCGCGAGGGTGGCCTGGTGGCGCCCTCGCGATCCTTCAAACCGTCTCACTCGTTGCCGAAGTACGCCGGCAAGCGAAAGCCGTCATAGAAGCGATTGCTGCGAATCGCGTGCTGGAAGTCTGCAGACTGATAAGCCTGCACGATATCCTGAGTCGCGCGTGCGTTGCGGTTGGATGCCTTCACGACGACCTGGTTGATATACGGCGGCGTCATCTCTTCGAGCGCGAGCGCATCGGTCAGTTTGTGGCCGCTGAAGATCGCGAAATTGCCCTGAATCGCGGCGTAATCGACATCTTCAAGGGCGCGTGGCGCCTGTGCCGATTCGAGCGGGACGATCTTGATGCCGGCCGGATTGGCGATCACGTCACGCTCGGTGACGTCGACGGGATTCGGGTTCGGTTTGATCCTGATCCAGCCGATCCGCTGGAGTATCTTCAGCGCACGTTCGAGATTGACCGGATCGTTCGGTACCGCGACGCGAGTGCCGGGTTTCACTTCCGCGAGTGAACGGTGTTTGCTCGAATAGAGTCCCATCGGCGGTGTGGGAACCTGCACCACGCCCACCAGATCCGTTCCGTTGCGATCGTTATACGACTTCAGATAGACCTCGTGCTGCATGACGTCGGCGATGATCTCGCCGCGATAGACAGCCTGGTTCGCTTCGAGGCCGGTGCTGAACTCGACGTATTTGATCGCATAGCCTTTCTTGCGCAATTGCGGCTCGACACCTGCCTTGAATTCGTCGGCATAGGGGCCCGGCACGAAGCCGACGCGCAGTTCCTGCGCGGTGCCGCCGCTGTCCGCGGCATAAGCGGTGAGGGCGGAGAACGCGGTGAAGCTCGCAAGCGTGGTGGCCAGAAGTAAAGCGCCGGTGACACGCCGTCTGACGGCTGATGGTGCTGCAATGGATCGGGACATGATGATAGAAGTGCGGGGAATGGGGGTGATTGGAAGAAGCGGGGCTATCGGGCGATTGTCAGTCGCGGTAGCTTTGCGAAGACCGGCCAGGCGGTTGCCGTGCCGGCGGAAAAAAACCGTCGCCAACTGCATGAGCTGGCAACCGTGGAAAGTCAATGCGATCCCTGCTGAACGAGCACGGGTTCTTTTTCGGACGTGCCATGACGCGGGATTCGCCCGAAGAACGGATGGCCCGGATCGTTGAAACCGGGCGTGGACGGATGGCCACTCGTGACGAGCGAGTCGACGAACGTTTCATCTTCCGCCGTCAGGCGGTAGCGCAGCGCCGGCAAGTAGTCCAGCCACTGCGCTTCCGTGCGCGGGCCCGCAATGGTCGAACTGATGTAACGGCTATTGAGCACCCACGCGAGTGCGAATTGCCCGGCGGAAAGCCCCCGCGCTTGCGCATGCTCGCGCACGCGCCGCGCCAGTTCGAGTGATTCCGCACGCCATTCGGTCTGCTGCAGACGCCGGTCGCTGCGGCCCGCGCGCGTATCGGCGCCTGGCGTCGAGCCCGGTTCGTACTTGCCCGTCAACACGCCGCGCGCGAGTGGGCTATAGGAAATCACGCCGAGTCCGTAGCGGTGCGCGGCTGTCAATTGCTCAGCCTCGGCCTGGCGGTTGGCGATGTTGTAGAGCGGCTGGCTCGCTACCGGCGCATCGAGTCCGAGCGCCTGCGCAGTGTGGCTGAATTCGGCGATTTTCCACGCGCGATGATTCGACAAGCCGTAATAACGCAGCTTGCCGGCCTGGATCAGATCGTTGAGTGCCCGCACCGTTTCTTCAACCGGTGTTTCGTGGTCTTCGCGGTGGATATAGAGCAGGTCGATGTAGTCGGTGTTGAGGCGTTTCAGGCTGGCATCCACGGCCCGTATGATGTGCTTGCGCGATGCGCCACGCGCGTTGATATCGCCGTCCTGCAGCGGGTTCGCGAATTTGGTCGCCAGCACCCAGCGCTCGCGCTGCGCGGCGATGCTGCGGCCCACCACGCGCTCGGACTCGCCTTTGGCGTACACGTCCGCCGTATCGATCGAA
This sequence comes from Paraburkholderia sp. RL17-381-BIF-C, assembly GCF_046026435.1. Lineage (NCBI taxonomy): Bacteria > Pseudomonadati > Pseudomonadota > Betaproteobacteria > Burkholderiales > Burkholderiaceae > Paraburkholderia > Paraburkholderia sp. RL17-381-BIF-C. The sequence goes on from NZ_JARESX010000019.1 coordinate 64,245, forward strand.
TTCACGCCGTGCTCCTGAGCCTGATCGATGATGCGCGCGGCGCTCGCTTCGTCGGTGGGGCCGCCGAACATCATCGTGCCGAGCGTCAGCGTCGAGACCTTGATGCCGCTGCGGCCGAGTTGTCTGTATTCCATGTGAGTCGAATTCCGTGAGAGAGTGAATCGGGAGAGGGTTAGCGTTGCAGCCACACATCGGCGAAACTGGACGACACGCCGTCCGGCGAGGTCGTATGGTTATGCACCGCGCGCGAGTAGACGGTCAGGTATTGCGGTGACACCAGATTGATGTCCGGCAGATCGCGTTCGAGAATGCGCTGAATCTGCGAGAAGAGTTGCTTGCGCTTTGCTTCGTCGGTTTCTTCGGCGACCTGCGAGAACAATTGATCGATCTCCGGATTGCTGTAATGGGAGCCGTTGGTGAAGGGCACGCCACGCCGGAAATTGCTGGTCGTGTAGAGACGCGCCACACCGACCACCGGATCGAACAGATTGCTCATGCCATTGATCGAGAAATCGAAATCGCGGTCGGTGTAGATTCGCTTCAGATAAGCAGGCAAATCCTGGCTGCGAACGGTGACGGCAATGCCGACACGGGCGAGGGCCGACTTGACATAGGCGGCGGTGCGCGCTGGCAGATCGCCGATCGGCAAGGGATCGACGGTCAGGGCGAAACGCGTGCCGTCGGCTTTGCGCGGATAGCCCGCTTCGTCTAGCAACGCGTTGGCACGCTCCACGTTGAATGGATAGGGCGTGGGCGCCGGGTCGTAGTAGGGGCTCGACGGAATGATCGGGCTGGCGAGCGGCGTCGCGTAGCCGTAGTAGATCACCTTGCGAATCACTTCACGATCCAGCGCCGAAGCAATTGCCTGACGCACTTTCGGATTCTTCAATACCGGGTTGTCGAGGTTGAACTCGATGCGCGCCACGCCCGCCTGGAACTCGTAGCCGCGAGTCTCGAGTCCGAGCTTCCGGTTGGCTTTGAGGCGCTCCAGATCGGACAGCGGCACGGGCGAGTCGCCGCTCAGGTCCACGGAACCGTCTTCGAAAGCGACGGTGCGGGCGGCCGGATCGTTGATCACCTTGACGACAATGCGATCGAGCCACGGCTTGCCTTTGTCCCAGTAGTCGTCGTTGCGCATGTATTCGACGTAGCTGCCGCGCACCCATTTGACGAAGCGAAACGGACCGGTGCCGATCGGCGCGTTATTCGCGGGGTTGGTCAGCACGTCGGTGCCTTCGTAGATATGCTTTGGCACGATCGGCGTTTCCGACGAAGAGAACGCCTTGATCAGATACGGTGCCGGCTTCGACAGCGTGATGACAACGGTATAAGGGTCCGGCGTCGCGACATCGGTAACGTTGGCGAAGGTGGTCTTGGCGCGCGGGTGCACCTGCCGGAGCGTCTGGATCGAATACGCGACGTCGGCGGACGTGAAGGGCTTGCCGTCGTGCCATTTCACGCCGCGGCGCAGATGGAAAACGTATTTGCGGCTGTCGTCGCTCACTTCCCACGAGGTGGCTAGCGAAGCTTTCGGTTGAAACTTGAAGTCGTATTCCAGCAAGCCTTCCACGACTTTCGGGCTAACCTTGAGCACGTTGGTCGCCGTGGTGGCGAGGTCCACGAGCGCGGTTGGCTCCGGCGTAACGATGAAATTGAGCGTGCCGCCGCGAGTCTGCGCCTGCGCGTGCGCAGCAAACAGTGTGACGATCAGGGTGACTGCCAGACCGAGCGCGCCCTTGAACAGGCGCGCGCCGCGGCGGCTTGGCGCCGCCTGCGTTGTGACATAGGTCATCGTATGGTTGTGTGAGAGAAGAATCGGGTGAAGAAGCGGATTCAGTTTGCGAATGCCGTCAGCGCGGGCCGGCGCGCGAGCGCGGCGTGAAGTGGCGCGGGGTCGATCCATGCGTCGAACTCGAAATCCGATGCAATGAAGCCCCACTTGAAAAGAAAGCGCTTGAAGTCGGCGAGCGCCGCGAGCGCCTGCGGGTCGAGTCCGATCGTCAATTGTCGATGCAGCCCGCCGGGATAGGCGCGCTCCACCCAATGTTCGGCACTGCGGGTTTCGCGGGCGACGTAGTGCGCCACATCGCCTGCGTGAGCCTCGGCCCAATCGCCGGCAACCAACGTGCGCGCGAGCACCCGTTCGACCAGGTCGGGGCGTTCACGTAGCAGACGCGCGTCTACCGTCAACGGCCGGGGCGTGCCATTGTTCGCGTGTAGCAGGCGATTCGGCTGCGCGCTGATGTCGACGAGGATCTTCGCATCGAGCAGGTTCGCGATATCGAGGCCCGTCGCCCCTTTGACGAACACGACATCGGCTTCTCCGCGCAACAGCGCTTCGGCCTCGCGGGCGTACTCGTGAGAGCGTTGCGCGTCGAGCCAATCGGCGAGCGGCGCATCGGCGGCGGGTTTGGCGTCTTCGAGACTGCGCGGCGTGTGCAGCAGGTCGACCAGATCGATATCTTCGAGTTGCACGCCCAGCACGCCCTGCAACGAAGAAAAGCCGCGCAGTGCGGTGGCGCGATGAAAGTCGACTACGCCCGCGCGCGTATTGAGCGGAAACCCGAAACGACGCCCGGCCAATGCATCCGGACTCGCTTCGAGGTGACGGTCGAGCGTGATCAGGGCCTGGAATTCGTCCACCCAGCTCAGGCCGATCAGACGCGTGTCGCTGCCTTGTGCGCGCGCCCAGAGCGCGGGAATATTGCCGCCCTGACGGAACGACCAGGGCTGCGTATGCGTGAAATGCGAGCGACGGATCGTCACGTCGTCGGCGTCCTGTAGCGCTCTGACATCGATTCCGTCGGCCGCGAATTCCTCTTCGAGCCAGCCTTTCTGCACGGCAATGCCGAATGGCGTGGGGGCGGGGCAGCGCGTGTACCAGAGGCGGCTCATACAATGACCTTGTAATTGAAGACTATCGGGCAACCGGACGGCGGTTTTCGCATCCAAAGGTGGGCGTGCAATCAGTATCGGAGGCCTGCTTCGCGCAATAACGGCACCACGCGCTCGCCGAAGAAATCGAGGTCCGGCTGAAAATCGAAAAAGCTCAACTGCACGCCGTCGACACCGGCCTGATGCAAACGCACGATGTAATCGGCGATCTGCTGCGGCGAGCCGACCATCGCGATGTTGCCGCCCACCGCGCGGGCGGCGGCCTGATTGCGCTGTTCAGCGTTGCCGCGCCATGCGTGCGCGTCGCTGTCGAAGCGATGAAAACTGCCTTCGTCACCGTGCGCCACGATCGAGTCGTGATAGGCGCGTGCTTCTGCCTCGGACTCGCGGCAGATCACCATTGGATTGATCAAGGTGCGGATCTTGCGGCCGTGCTTCGCGGCGGTAGCCTTCACGCGCGCCGTATGCGCCGGCAGCGCCGCTAACGCCGCTTCGATTTCGGAGCCGGCCGGACTGGTGATGAACACGACGTCCGAGTAACGGGCGGCGAAGTCGATACCCGCGTCGGAACCGGTCGCATTCACGAGAAGCGGACGGCCGTATTTCGGTTTCGGCGTGACGAACGCCTTGTCGAGCTTCCAGCTGGATAGCTCGGGTGCGAAGCTGAAATTTTCAGCCTGCGCCCAGAGTTGCTGCACGGCATCGAGAAACTCGGCGGCAAGTTCGTAGCGCCGGTCATGTTCGATACGATGCCAGCCGAACATTTCATGCTCGATGGCGCGATGGCCGGTGACGACATTGATACCCCACCGTCCCTTCGAGATGTGATCGAGCGTCGCGCTGAATTTGGCGAAGTGCAGCGGATGCCATGGCCCGTAGAGCACGTGGCTGGTGGCGACCAGAATGATGCGCTCGGTGCGCGCCGTCATCGCGGCCAGCGACATGAACGAGTCGAGCGCTTCACCGTTGAATACGCCGCCGTAGCCGCCTTTTGGCAGCCATTGCGACAGCGCGAAGACGAGATCGAAACCGAATGCCTCGGCTTTTTGCACCAGTGCCAGGTTGTAATCGAAGTTCCAATCGGTGGAGCGAGGCAGTGTTGACGCGCTCCACCCGCCCGCCTGAATCGGCAGAAATAGTCCCAGCAGCAGCGGCTGTTCGAAGGCGCGTGAGACCGGGCTATCGGCGAATGCAGCCGGTGATCGAACTGGAACGAATGGCGTGGCAGCCCGCCTATCTTCAGCAGCAGGCGCCGAGGCCTCAGGTGGAGCGGCGAGAATGGAATCAGTCACAGTAATTGTCCGTGCCGTTTTGGCGTAAAGAGCGCGCATTCGATGGGCGGTCGACCATCGCGCGTGACTGGCGGCGGCAACGATTCTCGCCACCACGTCAACGCTCGCGTGAACGCAGTAGATCATGCAAGGTTGGGAATGCAAAACAATGAATTCTGCTTTTCAATTGAAGCGACGGATGCTGCAAAGCCGTGCTGTTATAGCGGAGATATCGCGCATGGCAGGATGAACGAGAAGACCGTCTGGCGGCACAGTAGTGTTGAACGCGCGCACACACCGGCAGTTTGCGGCGGGAAAAGAGCAATCGGCGTTAGCAAAGCGCGTGGGTACGTTGCGGCATGTCAGTGAGCTACGGAAAGCGCCTTGAATCACGCTAAACACAGGATGCAAAGCTAATCACTTTTGCTTGCTTTTCGTTCCTTTCAAGCCGCCTTACTATCCGACATTCCTATAATAAAGAGGATACCTATGAGCTTGCAAAACGGTTTGTGCGGAACCCTTTCCGCCGCGGTGTTCGCCTTCTCGCTGATTGCCGCCAGTCCGGCGCCCGCTCTGGCGGCGCCCAATCATGGCGGAACCCTCACATGGCTCGTCACGCCTGAACCTGCGTCGATCGTTCCTTTGACCACCACCGCTGGCGGTAACGCAGAGATCGGCCCGAAGGTGGTGGAAGGCTTGCTGACCTATGACAAGGACCTCAATCCTCAACCACTGCTGGCTACCGCATGGTCGGTGAGCAAAGACGGGCTTCAATATCGCTTCAATTTGCGGCGCGGCGTAAAGTGGCACGACGGCAAGCCGTTTACTTCCGCAGACGTCGCCTTTTCGATTCTGACGCTCAAGCAGGTGCATCCGCGCGGCCGCAGCACGTTCGCGAACGTCACCGATGTCAAGACACCGGACCCTTACACCGCGATCATCGAACTATCGAAACCCGCGCCGTTTCTGCTGACCGCGCTGTCCGGTTCCGAGTCGCCGATCGTGCCGAAGCACTTGTACGAAGGGACGGACATCGGATCCAACCCATATAACAGCGCGCCGGTCGGCACGGGGCCGTTCATTTACAAATCGTTTGTTCACGGCAGCTATATTCTGCTCGAACGCAATCCGGACTACTGGGACAAACCCAAGCCCTACGTGGACAAGATCATCGTGCGCTTTCTTCCCGATGGCGCGGCCCGCGCGGCAGCGCTTGAATCGGGTGCGGCCAATCTCGGCGATCAGGCGATTCCGTTAGCAGACGTCAAGCGGTTCACGACACTGCCTGAATTCAATGTGGATACGACCAACTGGCCGTACGCGAGCAACCATCAGCAGTTGATCTTCAACCTGGATACGCCGGTTCTCAAAGACAAGGCCGTGCGCAAAGCGATTTCACAGGCAATCGACGTCAATGCATTGAACCGCGTGGTCTGGTATGGCTATGGTCAGGTGTCCGCTGCGCCGGTCGGCACGGCCAATACGAAGTATCACGACGCCGACATTCTTTACTTTCCGTATGACATTGCTCAGGCCAATGCCGCGCTGGATGCGGCCGGCTTGAAGCGCGGCGCGGACGGAAAGCGCTTCAAACTGCGATTGCTGTTCAATCCGTTCCAGGATCCGCGGGCGGCGGATTTTGTGCGTCAGTCGTTGGCGCGTATCGGGATCGATGGGGAGATCGAGAGTTATGATTTCGCGACCTACGTAAAGAAGGCTTATACCGATCGCGCTTTCGATATCACGCTCGAAGCGCTCTCCAATGTATTCGACCCGACAGTGGGCGTGCAACGCGTTTTCTGGTCGAAGAACTTCAAGATCGGACTGCCGTTCTCCAATGCGGCGCACTATTCGAACCCGGAGGTCGACCGTTTGCTCGAAGCCGCCTCCGTTGAGACCGACGAAGCAAAGCGCCGTCAGCTATTCATCCAGTTCCAGCAGATCGTTCACGACGACATTCCGTCGATCGAGTTCGGCGCGAATCCGAGCATTACGGTCGTTTCGAAGAAGGTGAGGGACTATGCGCCGACCGGGGAAGGGTTGCGCGGGAATTTTGCTGATTTGTATATTCAGCCGTAGAGCGTGTGGAGAGAAAGGGGAAGGAGTGTCCGCTTCCCCTCGACTTCCAGCCCGGCGTGATCAGCACCACTTCCGGGGTACGCTTTGCATCCAGACCGTCCGGCAACCTCGGCAAGGCTCACGCCTCCGAGTGCCGCCGGATATCCCGCACTCACTTCGCCGCCACCGCAGCCTTACTGCCAAGAAGCGCCCACTCGCCATTTTCGACTACGAGGTTGACGCTTTTCACGCCGATCACGCGGCGCGTCGCCGGATCGAAAGTCGCCTTGCCGAACACGACGCTGGGCACGTCATGCAACTTTGGCAACGCATCACGCACGGCTCGGCGATCGAGGCCGCCGGCGCGCAACGCATAAGCGGCGATGATCGTGGCGTCGTAAGCAAACGCGTTGAAAGCGTCCGGCTGATGGTGATATTTCGCCTCGAAGCCACGAACGAAATGCTGAACTTCGGGACTCGGATCGCCCGGGAAAAAGCTGGTATTGGTGGTCACGCCGTTGACGGACTCACCACCCAGCTCCATGAACTTCGGCGAGTACACGGAGCTGGCGGCCACGATCGGCAGGCTGATGCCACTCGTACGCGCCTGGCGCACGATCTGCGCGCCGTCCGAGTAGTAGGAAATCAGCACCAGTGCATCGGGCTTGGTATCACGCACGCGCAGCAGCGTGGCGCGAAAATCCTTGTCGGTGGGCTGATAACCTTCGGCGGCCACGACCTGCGCGCCACGCGCGGCCGCCGCCTTCACGAATACGTCCTTACTGGCGCGACCCCAATCCGTGTTCTGGAACAGCACGGCGATGCGCCTGAAACCCTGCTTGACGGCCAGGTCCGCGAGCAGCGGTTGGGCGTCTGCCTGGCTGACGGACGGGCTCCAGATGAAGTCTCCGCCCTTGGTGAAGTCAGGATGCGAGTTAGTGAAACCCAACTGCACGAGGCCGGCGCGCTGATAGATCGGCGAGGCCGCCATCGAGGCCGGACTCGAAAAATCGCCGAGTTCGATCAGGATGCGCTTGTCGTCGACAAACTTCTGCGCAATGCCGACCGCCTGGCGCGGGTCGCTCTGACTGTCTTCGAACACGTACTGCAAGGGTCGGCCGTTGATGCCGCCCTGGCTGTTGATCTCGTCGAGCGCGAGGTCGAAGCCGGCTTTCCATTGCGCGCCATATTGCGCATTCGGGCCGGTCAGTGGTCCGCTTACGCCGAAGAATACCGGCTCGCCGGTGGCCGGCGCCGCGGAAGATACACCATAAACGGAGAAGGCAAGCACGGCGCCGACGAGCGTGAACAGTCGCCGGAACCGCAGGAAAGGATGCGAGGCAGACATGGGCATTTCCCCCGAAATGAGTTGGACTGCGAGTCTCTAACGCATCACATCGTGCGACAACGAAGCGATTCGCATATCCATATTCGCCGGCCCGCGCGATGCGAGGTCAATGCAATGCGAAGCCCGACCTACGCCGGAAATACGGCCTCACCGAGCGTCAGCATCAGCCGGTTTGCCCACGCAAAGATCGCAATCGCCTGGCTTAAGTCGAGAATCTGCGTATCGTCGAGCCCTGCGCGGCGCAGCGCGTCGAGCGAGGCCCGGCTGAGCGCTTCAGGATGCAGCGTGAGATCGATCGCGTACTTCACGATGGCGCGTTCGCGCTCCGTCGTGCCCGCGGTCTGCGGGTCCGAGAAGATCTGCTGGATTACGTCGTCGCGTTTCGCGAGTTGCTGGAAGCGCTGCGCATGCACCGAGGCGCAGTACACGCAGCCATTGACCCGCGAGACAACCGTGCTCGCAAGCTCGCGCTCCGCGCGCGAGAGGCCGCCTGGCGCGTACATGATGCTGTTGAACGCACCGGAGCGCTGCCGGAGGATTTCCGCTTCGTGCACAAGCAGCAGGTAATAGTCCGAAGTCTTCGCCTGGGGATGGCTCGCTTCGAGCACCGCCGTCTGCGCGGGCGATGCCTGCGCGAGCGGGACGGTATCGAGCCATGCGCGCCAGCCGAGGGTCTGCGAGGTGAAGCCGTGATCCGTGCTCATGCTCGTGCCTCCAGCGCGCGCAACGCGGCGACGACTCGCACCTGATACGTGACGAATGCGACGAGTTGCGCGAGTGCGACGATCGCACGCGTCGTCAGACCGGCTGACTGTAGCGCCGAGAGGGCCGGCTTGCCGGTCGCGGCAGGCTGCAATACGAGTGCTTCGGTATGCACGAGGATCGCCGCGAGTCGTGGGTCGGCCGTCACGTCGGGCGCCGTGCGATGTTGCGCAATGGCATCGAGCAACGCGCTCGTTGTGTGCGCATCTGTTTCCGCGTCTGGTCCCGCGGCTGGTTCGAGTGCCAGCAGGCGTTTGCGATACGCTTGCGCGGTCTGCTCCGAGCGCGAGAGCAGCGCCGCATACCACGCCGCGTACAGCCGTTCGCGCAGCGTTAGATCGACGACGTCGCTGGAGAACAGCGCGTCGTGACTGCCTTGCGTATAGCGGGTTGCGTCACCGCGGAAGGCGCGCAACGCAGCGACAGGGCTGTCGGGCGCGAGCCCCGCCAACGCTGCGACCAAGTCATCGGTTGCGGCAGTGGATGTGTGATCGGTCAATGAAGAAGACATGAGTGATAGGTCTCGTCAGGGGAGAGTCAGGCGGTGGTGTCGATTACGGGCGCGTCGGCGTCGGCCCATTCGTCTCCGGCAAGCTCGGCGGTGTCGAATGCCTGCAGCGCGGCGTAGTGCGTGTCCCGGTCGGCGTCGAACAGCATGGCGGCGATGGCGCGCGCGAGACGTTGCGCGCCGTCGCTGATCGCGGGAATGTCGCCGGCGATCTTGCCGTGCGACAGACTCGCGCCGTGATTGAATGAGTGAATGCGCGAGAGCGCCGGACATGTGCCCGCGATCCGTTCCTGCAAGGCAAAGTTGCGATCCAGATCCGGCGAGCTGCCGAGGTCGTCGCTCGGCAGTTCGCACGCGGGTTCGAAGCGGTCACGCCAGCGGCGCACATGCGGCGCGATCAGCGCAAACTCGTCGCGGGTGTCGATCTCGGCGTGAAAACCGGTCGCGAAGATCAGGTAATCGAGCGTGTAGCGGCCTCTCGGTGTAGCGACGACGACCGTGTCGTCCTCGTGGCTTACGCGCGTGAGCGGGCTGGCAAGATGCAGCTTCGCGTGAGCATACTTCGCGACGCGCAGCACGCTATCGCGCGGCGGCGGCGCCTGAGTCTGGGCGGAGTAGTGCAGAAAGCGCCATTTCCATTCGTCAGGCAGGCTGGCGAAGCCGTGTACGAGCCCGGGGCTGCCAATGCCGGTCAACTTGTTGATGCGAGGCAGCGCGTCGCGTCGCACGAACAGATCGACTTGCGCCGCGCCGGCTTCGAGCGCGCTCGCGGCATTGTCGAACGCCGACGCGCTTGCACCCACCACGCCGACACGCTTGCCGCGCAACGCGGCGAAGTCGATCGCATCCGACGAGTGCGCGCGCAGGTGGGCGGGAAGTTCGCGTGCAACCTCGGGAATGAAGGGGCCGCCCAGGCCCTCGCGTCCGGTTGCCAGCACGACATGCCTGGCCAGCACGATTTCGCGCCGGGCGCGACTGGTGTCGTTCGCCGCTCCGTCGAGGAGATCGAGTTCGATCAGGCCATCGCTGCGTGGGCGCAATTTTTCGACGCGAGTGTCGTTGCGCACCGGCAGTTCAAGCACGCGACGATACCAGCGCAGATAGTCCATCCACTGCGTACGCGGAATCTTGTAGAGCGCGTCCCATTGTTCGCGACCGAACTGGGCTTCGTACCATGCGCGAAAGGTCAGGGCGGGCAGACGGAGCGCGGGCCCGGTCAGCTGTTTCGGCGAGCGCAGGGTCTGCATCCGCGCGTAGGTGACCCACGGACCTTCGCGGCCCGCCGGCGCCTGATCGAAGAGCCGCTGGTTGTCGATGCCCAGCAGACGCAACTCGGCACTCGCCGCGAGTGCGGCCATGCCGGCGCCGATGATCGCGACATCGAGCACGCGTTGCGCACCGACGTTTCGCGCGGGCACCCAGGAAGGCGCAGGCAGTTCGAGCCAGTCGAGGTCTTCGCGAAGCCGGGCTTCGAGCGCGGCAAGGCAGTCGGCGGCGGGTGGTGGATTCAATACGGTCATGCCGGAACTCCGGTGTCGCGATGAGAGGAGGAATCGGAATCGCCAGCCTTGTCCGCGCCATCCATGCGATCGTGAGCGACCAGTGCGCCATGCTGCGACGCCGCGTGGCGCACCGCGCCGGGCAGCAGAGCGTGTGAGACTTCCGCGAGGGCGTCGATCATCGCGTCCATTGCGGGAGTGCGCGGTCGGCCCGACAGCGTGACAACGCCATACAGAAACGGGATCGGCACGTCGAGCGGCCGCACTTCGACATCGGCGAGGCGCAGCCCGAACGCCGTCACCGGATCGACAATGGCGACGCCGAGCTTCTCCTGCGCCGCCATCATCGCGTTGAGCGACGCGTTGGTTTCCAGCGCGGCGAGGAGCGCAATTCCGGCCTGATCGAACGCGCGATCGATCCTGTTGCGCAGCCGGTAGCGGTTCGCCAGCGTCGCGACCGGCTGTCCGGCGAGATGCGCGAGCGGCAACACGGCGTCCTGCGCCAGCGGGTCGTCGCGATGCAGCACGGCCACGCACGGCGCTTCGATGATGTAGTGCACATCGAGGGCCGCATGATCGAGTGGAAGCGTGGCGATGCCAACATCGGCGGCACGCGAGAGCAACGCCTGCACGACCTGCTCGGCGGACGCGCTGCGCAGTTGCGTGTTGCCGCGTGTGCCTGCTTGCGCGGCCGCCTGGTTCAGCTTCGCAAGGGCGCGCGGCGCCAGCGCCGCGGCGAGTGCGGGCGTTGCCACGACGCGCAGCGGCATGGGTTCGTCGCGGCCGATGGCGCGCGCACTGGCACGGATCGCATCGAGGCCGATCAGCGAACGCTCCACTTCGTCATAAAGCAGAAATGCGCGACTCGTCGGCGTGACGCGTGGCCCTTTGCGGTCGAACAGTGCATAGCCGATCTCCTGTTCGAGATCCTGGATCGTTCTCGTCACGCCCGGCTGCGAGCGGCGCAGCAGGCGAGCCGCGCCGGTCATGCTGCCCGCCGACATGACTGCCGAGAACGCTTCGAGTTGATGCAACTCCATGCGATGCCTCATCCATGTGATGGGTGCATTCTAGAGGCCGTTTCATGCTCGATTCTTATAATAAATTCGGCTATGCAATTGACGAAAGTTGCGGTCCTCCCGCACGCGCGCAACTGACGTGAGCCAATCATCTTTCCGCTGGAAGTGCAAAAAGTGCCGTGAAATAAGGGCTTTTTTGCATTGGCCGCAGCAGCGCACAAGCTCGGCGCACTGCGTAATCGCTCACACTCATAAGCTTGGCGGATTCACGGGAATAAGCTTTGACCGTTATCTTCGTTGGCCGGCTTCCAGGCGACATGGTTACATCGTCTCACTCAATTACATGGCGTGAGAAAAGCATGTCGATTCTGTGGAACAACAAGCGCGGTGCAGCCCGCACGCTGCTTCAACTGGCTGGCGCACTGACTATTGCTTTGGGCGGCGCAATGCCTGCTGCACACGCGGCGGATCCCTACTGGGTCGGCGTGACCGGACCGCTGAGCGGACAGGACGCGCAATACGGCGAGCAGTGGAAGCGTGGCTTCGATCTCGCGCTCGAGCAGATCAACGGCAATGGCGGCATTAATGGTCATCCGCTCAGTTACGACTTCGAGGACAGCCGCAGCGATCCGCGCCAGGCCGTCGCGATCGCGCAGAAATTCGTCGACGACAAACGCATCCTCCTCGAACTGGGTGATCTGTCGAGCGGAGCGTCGATGGCCGCTTCGCCGGTTTACCAGCGCGCTGGCCTCGTGCAGTTCGGCTTCACCAACTCGCACCCGGACTTCACCAAGGGCGGCGACTATATGTGGAGCACGGCGATCAGCCAGGCGGAGGAACAGCCGATGCTTGCACGCTACGTCACCAAAGGGCTCGGCTTCAAAAAGATCGCCGTGCTGTATCTGAACACCGACTGGGGCCGCACCAGCAAGGACATCTTCGCGAAGGCCGTCACGTCGAACGGCGCGGAGGTCGTCGCGGCCGAGGCCTATCAGCCGAACGAGAAAGACTTTCGCGCGACGCTCACGCGCGTGCGCAGCGCGGAGCCGGATTCGATCGTCCTGATTTCGTACTATTCAGACGGTGCGCAGATCGTTCGCCAGGCGCGAGCAGCAGGCGTGCATACACCGATCGCGGCCGTCGGCTCGGTGTATTCGCCCAAATTTCTCGACCTGGGCGGACCCGCGGTGAACGGCGTCTACACTGAATCGAACTTTTTCCCCGGCGACCCGCGCCCGGAAGTGCAGAGCTTCGTACAGCGTTACCGCGCCAGATATAACGCCGAGCCGGACACGTTCGCCGCGCGCGCCTACGACGCGATGATTCTGGCGAGCGAGGTAATCCGCCGCTATGGCGCCGACCGCACGGCCGTGCACGACGGATTCGCGAAGATCAACGACGTGCCGAGCGTGATTTTCGGCAAGTTCAAATTCGATCCGCAAACGCGCCGCGTGGCCGGTGCAAAGAACCTGGACCTGGTCGTCAAGGACGGTAAATTTGCGTTGTGGGACGGCGTGAGCGCCGTGCGCGCGCAATGATCGAACGCACCATCAACGCGGGCTACGGGACTGACACGCTATGACGGCCTGGTTCGACTACACGATCAACGGATTGATCGTCGGCAATATCTATGCGCTGCTGGCGGTCGGCCTCGCGCTGATCTTCGGCGTCTCGCATCTGATCAATTTCGCGCATGGTTCCGTGTACATGGTCGGCGGCTTCATCGGCTGGCTGTGCCTGACGCGGCTCGGCTTGCCGCTGCCGGTCGCGCTCGTCGCGACCATCGCGGGCTGCGCGCTGCTCGGCATCCTTATTGAACGGATCGGCTTGCGGCCGTTGCAGGGCGCCGCGCGTATCGCGCCGCTGCTGGCCACGATCGGCATCAGTTTCGTGCTCGACCAGCTCGCGCAAATCGTCTTCGGCCCGGATCCGCGTCCGGTGCCGAGCCCGTTGCCGGATTGGACGCTCTCGCTCGGCGGGGCGACGCTCGGTTCGCTCGATCTGCTGATCGCGGCGATCGGCATCGGCGCCGCGGCCGTGCTTTACGTGTTCCTGCGCTTTACGCGGCTCGGCTGGGCCGTGCGCGCCACCGCGCAGGATCGCGACGCCGCGCAGCAGATGGGCGTGAACGTGAATGCCGTGAATCAGGCGGTGTTCGCGATTGCTTGCGGGCTCGGCGGCCTGAGCGGCTTATTGGTCGGCATGTACTACAACAGCATCGATCCGGCGATGGGCTTTCAGGCTACGCTGAAAGGCGTCGTCGCACTGCTGATCGGCGGGCTGGGCAACGTGCCGGGCGCAATCGCCGGCAGCCTGCTGCTGGGGCTCGTGGAGAGCTATGGCGTCGCGTTGTTTGGCACGAGCTATCGCGACCTGTTCGCGTTCGTGCTGCTGCTGGCGTTTCTAGTATGGCGGCCCAACGGGCTCTTCAGTTCGAGCCGCCGGCTGCCGCCCGAGCCGCTCACGGGTACGTTCCTGTCGAACCGCAAGGCGGTCAGGATTCCGCGCCGCGTGATCGTCGCGGTGGTGGCGCTCGCCTTCGTGTTGCCGTTCGCGACACCGTCGGCGTATGTGCTTCAGACGCTGACCAACGGCTGGATCTATGGCCTGCTCGCGCTCAGCCTGACACTCGTCGCGGGGACCGTGGGGCAGATTTCGCTCGGCCACGCGGCACTCCTGTTGATCGGCGCTTATGCGTCGGCGCTGCTCTCGGTGAATCTGGGCTGGTCGCCCGCGCTGACGATTCCGCTCGCCGGCCTCATCACCGCGGCTATCGGCACGCTGCTGGTGTATCCGTCGTTCCGGCTGCGCGGACATTACGTGTCGATTGCCACGCTCGGTATCGGCGAGATCATCGGACTGGTGGTGCTGAACTGGGATAGCCTGACGCGCGGGCCGGTCGGCATCACCGGCATTCCGCCGTTGTCGCTGTTCGGCTGGCAGTTGACGGGCGTGCGTGCGGTTTACTGGTTCACGCTTGCGGTACTCGTGCTGCTTGCGCTGCTGCAAGTACGGCTGCTGCGCTCGCATCTGGGCCGTACATGGCGCGCGATCCGCGAGGACGACGTCGCGGCGCGCGCGTATGGCGTGCGGCCTAACCGCTACAAGGCCATCGCATTCGCGTGCGGTGGATTGGCGGCCGGCATCGGGGGCGGCATTGCGGCGCATCTGTACAGCTACATCAACTATCAGACCTTCGACTCGCAAGTGTCGATCCTTGCGCTCACCATGGTGATCCTCGGCGGCCTGGGCAGCGTGGTTGGCGCGGTGGCGGGGGCGATCGCACTCATCAGCCTGCCCGAACTCTTCCGCTTCGCCGCCGATTACCGGATGCTGATCTACGGCGTGATTCTGCTTCTGCTGGTGCGCTTCAGGCCACAGGGCCTGTTCGGCGCGGTATGACGGGGACGACCATGACAACTTCTTCCAGTGGTGGTGCGGACATTCTGTTCGACGTGCGGCGCGTGACGCGGCGCTTCGGCGGCCTCGTCGCCGTCGACGAGGTCAACCTGTCGGTTGCGCGCGGCGAATGCGTGAGCGTGATCGGACCGAACGGCGCGGGTAAATCCACGCTGTTCAATCTGCTGACCGGAATCGATACGCCCGACTCCGGCTCGGTGCGCTTCGGCAGCGAAGACGTGACCGGCATGGCGCCGGAACAGCTCGCCGCGCGCGGGGTCGCCCGGACGTTCCAGCATGGGCGGGTGTTCGGCAACCTGAGCGTGCTGGACAACGTGCTGATCGGCGCGCACGCGCGTCTTGCGATGACGCGGCGCGGCTGGCCCGTTGTTGGAGCGTTCGCCGAAGTGCTGCGCGCGCTGGTCGGGCCCGCGGCGGTGCGCCGCGAGGAAGCCGAATTGCGCGACGAAGTGAAGGCGCTGCTTGCGCGCTTCGGCACACGCCTCGCGCCTCGCATCGACGAGCCGGCGCACAGCCTGTCCTACGCGAACCGCCGGCGTGTCGAGATTGCGCGCGCGCTGGCGCTGCGTCCGCGCATCCTGTTGCTCGACGAGCCGACTGCCGGCATGAACGAGTCCGAGACCGCGGAAATGCTCGAACTGATTCTCGAACTGAAACGCGACGGACTCACGATCCTGCTGATCGAACACAAGCTCGACCTGGTGATGCGTCTCTCCGACCGCGTGCTCGTACTCGACGACGGCCGCAAGATCGCGTCCGGTCTGCCGGACGAGGTGCGCAACGATCCCGCGGTGATCGAAGCCTACCTTGGGCATCGTCAAGTTGGCGTGCAGGCCGGCCGCAACGAAACGGCCGCCGCATGACGAGCTCCAGCCTGCATCTCGTGTCGTCGAATGATTTACCCACAACTGAACAAGCCATGACAGAGCCGTTGCTGACACTCGACCAGATCGACACGTTCTATGGGCAGATTCAGGTGCACTTCGGCCTGAATCTCAGCATTGGGCGCGGCGAGATCGTGAGCCTGCTGGGGGGCAACGCAAGCGGCAAATCGACGGCGATGAAAGTGATCCTCGGCCTGCACAAACCGCGAAACGGTACGATCAACTTCGACGGCAAGCCGTTGAACGGCCTGCCGACCTCGCAGATCGTGCGGCGCGGGATCGCTTCCGTGCCGGAAGCGCGCCGCCTGTTCGGCGACATGACAGTGCGCGAGAACCTGCTGATGGGAGCCTTCACGCGCAACGACCGCGCCGGTATCGCCGCGGACTATGAACGCATGCTCGACCTGTTCCCCCGCGTGAAAGAGCGCCTGACGCAACGCGCCGGCACGCTCTCGGGCGGTGAGCAGCAGATGCTGGCCATGGCGCGCGCGCTGATGAGCCGCCCGGCGCTCGTCTGCATGGACGAGCCGACCATGGGGCTGTCGCCGCTCTATGTCGACAAGGTGCTAGAGCTGATCCAGACCATCAACCGGCAGGGCATTACGTTCTTCATGGTCGAACAGAATGCGAGCCTTGCCTTGCAGATCGCGCATCGCGGCTATGTGTTGCAGACCGGCCGAGTGGTGTTGTCCGGCACCGCAAGCGAACTGCTCGGCGATCAACGGATTCGCGATGCTTATCTTGGCGGGTCGCTTGCGGCGGAAACGGCATCGTGAGCGGGAGGCTATAGCGTTCGCGGCACGGCGCGGGCCGTTGCCGTAGCGTCCGTTGTCCTTTGCGGCGCGACGGTGGCCGGTGGGCGCGATGAACATAGCGAGCGGCCGGAGCGGCAGGCCGTCGGCGATCAGTCGGCGGTCATTTGACGGCCGCCTCTCCGACATTCGGGGATCAGGAACCCGCCACGAGTTCGAGGGTGGCACCGTGTGTGAGTTCGCGCGCGAATTCACGCGGCGAGCCACCTGCATGCGTTTCCAATGCAACCGCAAAGACGCCTTCGCCACGTGTGGCCAGATAATCCCGAATGTCGGATGCCAAACCTTCAACGGGTTCGTGAGGCGGGCGTGACGGGCTGACGAGCGTCAACGTCGTCGTGCCGAGCGGCAGGATCGCGAACCGGATACCGTAGCCGGGCAAAGGCGCGCGCTGCACGCTGAATTCACCGAGCAGCGCACGATACCGCGCGAGGCTGGCATCCAGATCGTGCACGGCAAGCGTGATGTTCGCCACGCCGCGCGCGCCGTTGGCGTGATGGCGCACGTCACCTTCGGCGACGCGTAAGCGGCGCGGTGTCAAATCCCCGCAGAGAAAGGGCAGGTCAGCGCTGCGCGGCTTGCCGATCTGCCATTCGAGCCGCTCGCCGTCAGGGCGCACGCGTCCGCCGGCAATCGGGCCGTCGTAGAGCAGCCCGCGCCCGTGAGCGGCATCGATCGTTGCCGCGACCGACTGCGGCAGGAGCGCGAAATCGACGAAGCCGTCGCCGACCCGATTACCGGCGTCCCACCAGCGATGTTCCGGTGCGTCCCGCAGAAAGGCAATCAGTTCGAAATAGCTGCCGTCCGCGAAGCCGATCAGCGCGTTGTGAGTGGCGCCGTCGGCGTGCGTGCCGCCGCGCTGCACCGTAAAGCCGAGTGCGCTGAAATGAGCGATGGTCTGTTCGAGATCCTGCACGCGGATCACGACGTGGTCGAGTGAAAGGGACATGCCGGCTTGACTCCTCAGGAAGGTGGCCGATGAGTATGCGAAGCCGTCGGCAAAAACACTAGCAACGGATTGTCGATTGCATAGTGCGGTGTGTGGATAGTCGCGTCAGGCTTTGCCGAGCCACTTTATCCGCGCGCACCGGGCGACTGAACCGATTTATTCTCGCAACCTTATTCCGTCATCCGCACGCCCGACGTCATTTGCGTTTGATACGTTCCACGAAAACCAATCCACAAAACCTTGTTTGCGCTTCGTTTTTCTGGCCGTTAGATTCGTTCGTATGGCAACGAATCGACGGAGGGCGTATGGCCACGCTTTCAGCGACATTTTTCCAGGTCGGACTTCGACACCCCATTCGCACCCTGAAAAAACAATTCGCAAGGCGCGCGCCGATTGCGTTTGATCAATCGGCCGGCGAAAGGCCTGTTCCCAATGACGGTGCCCAATCGCAGGAGCGGCTCGAACGCATCGCCACCTACGCACGCTCCGGGTACTTCCATATGGAATACACCGCCGGCATGTTCGTCGTGCCGCTGGAAATACCGCCGGATTGAGGGCTCCGCAGACAGCAGACGGGCGCGGAGCATCGGCAATCCCGAGCGGGAGCGACCAAACCGATGCTTCTTTAGAAATCACAATTAATTGGTTCGGCTTCGGCCTTCGATCTTTCATAGTGTCTCCTGATGGCTATAGACGGTTGCTTTCACCGTTGGCCCTGAACCGGCGCGTAAGGATGCGCGCGATATCGAAGGAGACGTCATGACGCTTGAACTCGTAGAACGACCCACCCACGCGCTGCTCGAAGCCGCTCGATCCCGCGCCGCCGAAGCCGGCCTGTCCTACGCCGGTGGCGTGTCGCCGCAGGATGCATGGGCACTCGTGCAGGCCGGCAACGCTGTCTTGGTGGACGTGCGCACCACCGAAGAACGCAAATTTGTCGGGCTCGTGCCCGACAGTTTGCATGTCGCGTGGGCGACCGGTACGAGTCTGACGCGCAATCCGCGTTTTGTGCGTGAGCTGGAAGCGAAGACGGGCAAAGATGCCGTCGTGCTGCTGCTGTGCCGCAGCGGCAACCGTTCCGCGCTGGCCGCGGAAGCCGCCGCGAAGGCCGGCTTCACGCAGGTTTTCAATGTACTGGAAGGTTTTGAGGGAGAGCTGGACGACGCGCAACGGCGCGGCGCCAGCAATGGATGGCGTTTTCACGGGCTGCCGTGGATTCAGGACTGAAAAGCCTGATCGCTCACGCTGCACTTTAGGGGAGTCACCACTGTGGCTGTGTTTGATGTCGATGAGATTGTCGAGGCGCTTCAGACAGTCCGCCAGCAATGGCGCGAAGTGCAGAAACGCTCGCTCGAACCGGGCGGGCGCGAATTGCCGGGGCGCGAAGCGCTCGCGGAGATCATCGATACGCTCAAGGGCGTGCTGTTTCCGATGCGCCTGGGTCCGCTCGATCTGCGTCAGGAAAGCGAAAACTTCTATGTCGGGCACGCGCTCGACGCCGCGCTGCATGCGCTGTTGAGCCAGGCGCGGCTGGAGCTGCATTACCGCAGCCGGCATCATCCGCCGCCAGCCGCAACGATCGAGGCTCAGGCGGGCATTGCGGTGCGCGCGTTTGCCGCGCGCTTGCCGGCGATTCGCAGCCTGCTCGACAGCGACGTGCTGGCGGCGTTTCACGGGGACCCCGCAGCCGGCAGCGTGGATGAAGTGCTGCTGTGTTACCCCGGCGTGCTCGCGATGATCCATCACCGGCTGGCGCACGAGCTATATGGGCTGGGTTTGCCGCTGCTGGCGCGCATTGTCGCCGAACTCGCGCATGCGCAAACCGGTATCGACATCCATCCTGGTGCCAAGATCGGCGCCGGGTTTTTCATCGATCACGGCACGGGCGTGGTGATTGGCGAGACAGCCGTGATCGGCGAGCGCGTGCGGCTCTATCAGGCCGTCACGCTGGGCGCGAAGCGTTTTCCACGCGATGCGCAAGGGCATCTGGAAAAGGGCCATGCGCGCCATCCGATCGTCGAGGACGACGTGGTGATCTACGCGGGCGCGACCATTCTCGGCCGCGTCACACTGGGCCGGGGTTCGGTGATCGGCGGCAATGTCTGGCTCACGCAGGATGTCGCGCCGGGCTCGCACGTGACGCAGGCCGTGTCGCGCAACGAGGGCACCGCCGCCGCCGCGAATGGCGAGCGCACGCCGCGCGGTCATGCAGACGCGCTTCCTGTCGCGGCGGGAGCCGCACGATGAGCGGACTCGTCAGGGAGTTCGGCGCCGCGGTGCGGCGTCTGCGTGAGACACGCGGCTGGTCTCAGGAGCAACTCGCGGAATACGCGGGACTCAACCGCTCGTATGTCGGCGAGGTTGAACGCGGCTCGGCCATCGCGTCGATCGTCACGGTCGACAAGCTTGCCCGCGCATTCCAGGTGCCGATCGAGCACCTGCTCACCCTGTCTTCCGAAGCCTCGGGCATTGCCGTGCTCGCGCGCTCTGCGTTCGTCGATCCGCCGTCCGTGAGGTAGATCAACGTTTGCCGTCTATAGCATGTTGAAGCGCAGGGGTGGCCTCCCGATAATCGCCTTCGCTCATAAGCTTTCCCGTTTTTCTTCTATCAATCCCGGAGCTTCAGATGACAGCAACAGTGGGCGGCCTGACGGCGCTCGGCGATAACGCAGCACGGCAACTAGCCAATGCCACCAAAACCGTTCCGCAACTGGCCACGATCACGCCGCGTTGGCTCACCCATCTGCTGCAATGGCTGCCGGTCGAGGCAGGCATTTATCGCCTGAATCAGGTGAAGAATCCCGAAGCCGTGGTGGCCGCCTGCACCGCGCGTGAAGATGAAAGCATCCTGCCGCGCACCTTCGTGCCCTACGAAGAGCAACCGCGCGAGTACTTCCTGAATGCCGTCAGCACGGTCCTCGACGTGCACACGCGGATCTCGGATCTCTACAGCAGCCCGCACGATCAGATCAAGGAACAACTGCGGCTCACGATCGAGACGATCAAGGAATTGCAGGAAAGCCAGCTGATCAACAATCCGGATTACGGCCTGCTCGCCAACGTGGCGGAAGAGCAGCGCGTGTTTCCGCTGACCGGCGCGCCGACGCCCGACGACCTCGACGAACTGCTGACCAAGGTCTGGAAAGAACCGGCGTTCTTCCTGACGCATCCGTTCGCGATCGCCGCGTTCGGCCGCGAATGCACGCGCCGTGGCGTGCCGCCGCCGACGGTCAGCCTGTTCGGCTCGCAGTTCCTGACATGGCGCGGCATTCCGCTGATTCCGTCGGACAAGGTGCCGGTGGCCGACGGCAAGACCAAGATTCTGCTGCTGCGCGTGGGCGACAAGCGCCAGGGCGTGGTCGGTCTGTTCCAGCCGGGCGTGGCCGGCGAGCAGGGGCCGGGTCTGTCGGTGCGCTTCATGGGCATCAACAATCACGCGATCGCGTCGTATCTGATCTCGCTCTATTGCTCGCTCGCCGTGCATTCGCCGGACGCGCTGGCAGTTCTCGATGACGTGGAGATCGGCAAGTACCATGACTACCCAGACACCTACAAGTAAGCCCATGGATAGCGTCCTGCCGCACGATGTGCCGAGCGGTCCGCCCGGGGGCTTGCCTGCGGGTTTGCCTGACCCTGCCACGTTGGCGTCGCTGGCGAATGCTTTCTTTTCGGCACTGCCGGGCAGCCCGCCGCAGTCGGGCGCGACGCCAGGGCTCGCCGGCACGCTGCCGTTCACGGCGCCGGTGACCAGCGAGATCAGCAATCCTGCGCCTGCGGGTTCGCCGCTCGCGGGTCCCGGCGGCACGGGCACCGGCGTGCCGGGTGCAGCGTTGCCGCAGGGGCATGTGCCCGGCGCCAACCTGTTGCCCTCGTCGCCGACGCATGTGCTGTCGCTGGGTAACCGCGCGCCCGCATTGACGCCGCATGCGACGGCGCAGAACGGCTTGCCGGACAGCGTGGTGACCGTTGCGCCCGCACTCGATCCGCGCTTTGGCGGCTCCGCGCTGGGTGTGCCGGAGGGACACGGCGCGCAGCGTCCGTCCGCGGGTGGCGCTTCGCCGGTGACACCCGCGTCGCCGGTTTCGCCGGCGTCCGCCTCGCCGTTTTATTTTCTCGGCGAATCGGGTCAACCTCGCGCCGCGTCGGCTGCGTCGCCGGATATCGTCGTGCCGGTCTGGAGCGAGGTGAGTGCGCAATCGTTCGGTCTGCCCGCTGTCGATGAGCCGCTTGCCGAGCAACGTTTCCCGTATGACCGTCCGGCTGCATCGCATGCCGCGCATGCCGCGCATGCCGCGCATGCCGCGCATGCCGCGCATGCCGCGCCATCGTCCACGCCCGCGGAACACCCGGGCGGCTCGCACTACTTCCTGAATCTGAACGAGCCGTCGCGCGTTCCAGGGCAGGCAGCCGGCGCGTCGCAAGGTGTGCCGCATGCGGGGCCGTCCGCTCATCCGCCGTTCGATGTGAATGCGATTCGCCGCGATTTCCCGATTCTGCAGGAGCGTGTGAACGGCCGTCAGCTGGTGTGGTTCGACAATGCCGCGACCACGCACAAACCGCAGGCGGTGATCGACCGGCTGGCGTATTTTTACGCGCATGAGAACTCCAACATCCATCGGGCGGCTCATGCGTTGGCCGGCCGCGCCACCGACGCATACGAAGCCGCGCGCAGCAAGGTGCAGCGTTTCATCGGTGCGGCGTCGCCGGAGGAAATCATCTTCGTGCGCGGCACTACCGAGGCGATCAACCTGGTCGCGAAGACGTGGGGCGTGAAGCATGTGGGTGAGGGTGACGAGATCATCGTCTCGCACCTCGAGCATCACGCCAATATCGTGCCTTGGCAGCAGCTTGCCGCGCAAACCGGTGCGAAGCTGCGCGTGATTCCGGTCGACGACAGCGGCCAGGTATTGCTCGACGAATACCGGCGGCTGCTCAATGACCGCACGAAAATCGTCTCCGTCACGCAGGTGTCGAATGCGCTCGGGACGGTGGTGCCGGTCAGGGAGATCGTCGAGCTCGCGCATCGGGCCGGCGCGAAGGCGCTGGTCGATGGGGCGCAGTCGGTGTCGCATATGCGGGTGGATGTGCAGGCGATCGACGCGGACTTCTTCGTGTTCTCGGGTCACAAGGTGTTCGGTCCGACCGGCATCGGCGTGGTCTACGGCAAGCGCGCGATTCTGGAGGACATGCCGCCGTGGCAGGGTGGCGGCAACATGATCGCCGACGTCACGTTCGAGCGCACGGTGTTCCAGCCGCCGCCGAATCGTTTCGAAGCCGGCACGGGCAATATCGCCGATGCAGTGGGTCTGGGCGCGGCGATCGACTACGTTCAACGCGTCGGCATCGAGAATATCGCGCGCTACGAGCACGATCTGCTCGCGTATGCGACGAGCGTGCTGCAACCGGTGCCCGGTGTGCGCTTGATCGGCACTGCGCGCGACAAGGCCAGTGTGTTGTCCTTCGTGCTGAAAGGCTACGAGACCGAGGAAGTCGGGCAGGCGCTCAACGAAGAGGGCATTGCCGTGCGCTCGGGGCATCACTGTGCACAGCCGATCTTGCGACGCTTTGGCGTCGAGGCGACCGTGCGGCCGTCTCTCGCTTTCTACAACACCTGCGATGAAGTCGATGCGCTGGTGTCTGTAGTGCGACGGTTGTCTTCGCGACGCTGAATACAGGCGGTGGCCGGCTACGGCTGCCGCCTTTTTACCGAATGAATCCGGTCAGTGGTAACGCTTGCGTTTGCCGCTTTCTCAATCTGCCGCGTGAGGTGCCACTGGCACCACTCCCACTTCTGCGCGACACGCCGTATGACGGCTCGGTTGAGCGTTCAAACGGTCGCTGCCGCTTCCCGTGTTTCGAGGTGGCGGCTCACGGGCCGCTGCAAACCGAAGTGCTCACGCAACGTACGGCCTTCATACTCGGTGCGGAAAATGCCGCGCTGTTGCAATAGCGGCACCACGCCGTCCGCGAAATCCTGCAAGCCGCCCGGCAAAACATCCGGCATCAGGTTGAATCCATCGGCGGCGCCGCCTTTGAACCAGTGTTCGATATCGTCGGCGATCTGTTCCGGTGTGCCGACAATGACACGGTGCCCGCCACCGCCGGCCAGCGCGCGGATCAACTGGCGCGCCGTGTAGCCATTCGCACGAGCTTGCGCGAGCGTGGCATGGAAGAACGTGTGATTGCCGTTGCCGCCACCGGGCAGTGAAAGATCGTCCGGCAGACGCTCGTCGAGTTTCAACCGCTCGACGCTCACACCCAATATGCCCGCCAGACGCGTGAGGCTGTAAGTCCACGGAATCAGATCCACCAGTTCATCGCGACGACGCAAGGCTTGCGCCTCGGTTGCGCCGATGATGGTGGTGAGGCCGGGCAGCACGCGGATCGCGTCGTTGCCGCGCCCCAATGCCGCGGCGCGCGACTTGAGCTCGCGAGCATAAGAAGCCGCTTCGTCGAACGACTGTGACGCGGAGAAGACCGCTTCCGCATGACGGGACGCAAGCTCGCGTCCATCCACCGAGCCGCCGGCCTGGATCAGCACCGGGTGGCCCTGAGCACTGCGCGGCAGATTGAACGGGCCATCCACGCTGAAATATTTGCCGCGATGGTCGATGCGATGCACCTTCGCCGCGTCGACGAAACGGCCATGTACCTTGTCGCCGATAAGGGCGTCGTCTTCCCAGCTATCCCACAGCGCCTTCACGACCTCCGTGAATTCGGCGGCGCGTTCGTAGCGTTCGGCATGATTGGGCACCGCTTCGCGGCCGAAGTTGCGCGCCGAACCGAGATCGGCGGTCGTCACGATGTTCCAGCCCGCGCGCCCCGCGCTGAGATGATCGAGCGTGGCAAAGCGCCGCGCGATGTTATACGGCTCGTTGTAGCTCGTCGACGCCGTGCCGATCACACCAATATGCGTCGTGGCCGCAGCAATGCCGGCGAGCAGCACGGTCGGCTCCAGCGCCGTGATCGGCCTGAAGTCGATCTGATCGGCGATCGATGCATTGTCGGCGAGAAACACGGCGTCGAACTTCGCCGCCTCGGCGATCTGCGCGACGCGAACATAGTGAGCGATATCGATGAACGCGCGAGGGTCCGCGTCTTCGGTACGCCAGGCGGAAGGCACGAAGCCTGAGTGGAGAATGTTGACGTTCAGATGGAGCTGGCGCGGCGGGTCGTTTCTCATGGGTCTGGTCGAATGCGGGAAGGGCCAGCAACTAAGGAGCAAAGGCATCTGGCCGACTCTTCAATTGTCGATTGGCTGTGCATTCGAGACCACTAACGATTTCTGGCATCGATATGTCGACAACGACTAAGGTTCGCCCGCATGCGAGACCAGCATGATGCCGCGCAGCGTTCGGGCCGCCACCGTGATTTGCGATGTGCCGCTCGCTTCATAACCATATCGGAACTCGGTCTTTCCAAATTCGCGCCAACACTGCCATGCTTTGACTCAGGCCGTGCGCGGTGTCAGCGCGCGGCGTCTATTTCATAACCGCAGTGACCCACCTTTATCGAGTATGGATCCGTTGATCGAGAGTCTGATGCTGAAAATGAGGCACAGCCGCGTCTATACGGCTGTGACTTTCGCCCGTCTGTTCGGCGTATCGGAGAAAGCGGTCGAAGCCGCGCTCGCCACGCTGATCGCCAGCGGCAAGGTGCGCACGTGCATCAATGCCCGGCGCGATGTCGGCTACTGTTTGTCGGGCGCGACGCCGGTCTGCGCGTCGCCGCTTGAGCCCGATGTAACCACTGTCGCCACGCCGGCTTTGACGCGCCGTGTGGACGGCGCGCTGGCGGGCTACGACAGGCAACTCGATGCGCACCGCTCGCTCGCCATGCTCGTGCGCCGCTGAGTCGTTCAAGTTATCTGTTCACGACACCTGTTCGCGATCTCGGCCATAGACGCGAGGGGTTATCAGCAACGCTGCTTAGCACCTGAAAATTGCTTGGTTTGTGCCGTCCGCGAGCGTTGTTAGAGTCCACGTCTCACGCTAAGGGCACGCGCCGTTCGACCTCACGCGCGGCCCATTAAAACAACAGGAAACCACCGTTATGAATCTCAGAGTGCTTGGCGCAGTGATCGCAGGAAGTCTGCTTGTCATGTCCGCTGCCGCGCATGCGGATCGTCTCGACGACATCAAGAAAGCGGGCGTGTTGCGCGTGGCCGCTTTCGACAGCAATCCGCCGTTCGGTTTCGTCGATCCGAAGAGCAATCAGATTGTCGGGCTCGACGTCGACTATGCGCGAGCGCTCGCCACGCGCCTCGGCGTCAAGCTCGAGATCCAGCCGACCAATCCGGCCAATCGCATTGCTTTCCTGAAGTCGGGCAAGGTGGATCTGGTGTTCGCCAACTTTACGATTACCGACGATCGCAAGAAGGAGGTGGATTTCAGCACCCCCTATTTTGCGTCCGGCACGCAATTCATTGCGAAGAAGGGCACGCTTACCTCGCCGCAACAATTGAACGGTTTGCGGATCGGCGCGGACAAAGGCACGACCAATGAGCAGCAGGTGCGTGCGCAATTCCCGAGCGCCACGATCATTGCTTATGACGACACGCCGTTCGCCTTCGCCGCGCTGCGCACGGGCAACGTGCAGGCAATCACGCAAGACGGACCGAAGCTCGTCGCGTTGCTCGCGAAGGTGCCGGACAAGGCGAACTACGAGATCCCGCCGTTCACGATCTCCAACGACTACGAAGGCGTGGGCGTACCGAAGGGCGAGACGCGCCTGCTGAATGTCGTCAACGATACGCTGAAGGATCTCGAAGCCAAGGGCACGGCCGGCACGATCTACGATACCTGGTTCGGCCCGAAGAGCGCCGCGCCGTTGCCGCGTCTGTTCAGGATCGGCGATCCGCAGAAGATCTGACGCGCCTCGCTTCACAGCCGCCTCCACATGGCCCGGTCACCGCCCGACACGCGTGACCGGGCCTTCTTGCTGATACCGGACCGCGTTTTTCCCGCATGCATTTCTTGAATTTCTGGCTGGACCCGCGCTATCTCGGCTGGCTCGCCCACGGTTTTCTCATCACGCTGATCCTGTCGGCGTGCGTGAGCGTGTGCGCGACGCTGCTCGGATTCGGGCTGGCAATGGCCCATATCGCGCAACATCGCACGGTCGCTGCTGCGGCAAAAGGCTATGTACTCGTGTTTCGCAACTCTCCTCTGCTGGTGCAATTGCTGTTCTGGTACTTCGGCGCGGCGACGCTGCTGCCTCAAGCCTGGATGACGTGGCTGAACACGCCGCATGTGTTGAGCGCCGGGCCCTTTGCCGTGCACTGGCCGAGCTTCGAACTGTTCGCCGGCTGGCTGGGCCTGACCTGCTACAGCACAGCCTTTATCGCGGAGGAGTTTCGCGCCGGCATCCGCGGCGTGGGCATCGCGCAATACCAGGCGGGCGCCGCATTGGGCATGACGCGTTATGCGACCTTGCGGCACGTCGTTCTTCCGCAAGCGGTGCGTATCGCCACGCCGCCGCTCGCGGGGCAATACATGAATGTCGTGAAGAACTCGTCGCTGACCATGGCGATCGGCGTGGCCGAACTGTCTTATATGTCGCGTCAGGTGGACACGGAGAGCTTCCGCACCTTCCAGGCCTTCGGGACTGCAACCGTGCTGTATATCGGCACCATCGCGTTGATCGAAACGGCCTTGGTGATCTGGCAACACACTGGCGCACGTGCGTTGCAGCGAGGGCGGGCATGACGGCGCTCGAGTGGCTGCCGACGCTGCGGTATCTGCTGCTCGGCGCGTTCCCCAATGGGCCACTGGGCGGCGCCGCGCTGACGGTCGTGCTATCCGTGGTGTCGGCGTTGCTGTCCGCGGCGGTGGGGCTGGCGGGCGGCGTGGCGCTCTCGTTGACACGCGGTGGCGTGCATCTGCTGCTAGTCGCAATCGTCGCGTTCTTCAGGGCGATTCCGGTATTGATGCTGATCTTCTGGACTTTCTTCCTGATGCCGATCCTGCTGCATATCGACGTGCCGGGACTGGTCGCGGTGGTGTGCGCGCTGTCGCTGATCGGCGGCGCGTACCTGTCGCACGCCGTGCATGCGGGCATCGTGTCGGTCGGCGCGGGTCAGCAACAGGCGGCGCTGTCGCTCGGGCTCACACGCTGGCAGGCGTTGCGTCACGTGGTGCTGCCACAGGCGGTGCGCATCATGATGCCGTCGTTCGTCAATCAGTGGGTGTCGCTGGTCAAGGACACCTCGCTGGCGTATATCGTCGGCGTGCCGGAATTCACGTTCCTCGCCAATCAGGTCAACAGCCGCCTGATGATTTACCCCGCACAGATTTTCGTGTTCGTCGGCATCGTTTATCTGCTGCTGTGCTCCGCGTTGCAATGGATCGCTCACCGCATCCTGCTGCACACACCGTCCGCTCACGCCACTATGCGATCGAATGAGGAACCTGCTACGCCGTTGCCGCTCGGTGGACTCCGCGAATGAAAAAGCCGCAAGGCAGCCGGGCAGGCCGTCACCGCAAATCGGAACGCGTGATAAGCAATTGCCAATTCGATAGTAGGCGTGACGCGCAGGTACTGGTCCAATAGACGATTAGCCCTTCCGTGGCGAGTCGGACCCGTACTGCTGCCAATGGCAACAGGCCGAAACGCCGCAAGCGGACGGGTCTCAACTGTCTGTATGAGCCATCATGTCCAGTCCCACATCCAGCCCTGTCGCGTCGCGACTGCCGGCGCGTCCCGATCCGGCGCGCGTCACGCGGATCGCTGACGACGCACAGGCGCTCGCCGCATCCCGCACCCTCGCCGACGTTTTCGCGTCGGGCGCCGCCGAACGTGACCGCAATCGCGTGCTGCCATGGGCCGAACTGGATCTATGGTCGCAAAGCGGTCTCGGCGCCATCACCGTGCCGCGCGAATATGGCGGTGCGGATGTGTCGTTCGCGACGCTGGCCGAAGTCTTCGTGAACCTCTGCGCGGCCGATCCCGCGTTAGGGCAGATTCCGCAGAACCAGTTCGGCGTGCTGGGCGTGCTGCGCGAAGTCGGCAGCCCGGCGCAGAAAGAGCGTCTGTACGGCGAAGTGCTGGCCGGCCGGCGGCTTGGTAATGCCGGCCCGGAACGTCGCTCGGCGGCGGCCGCGACGGTCCTGCAGGGTTCGACGCGCCTGCGCGCGACGCCCGACGGCTTGCGCCTCGACGGCAAGCGGTTCTATTCGACCGGCGCGTTGTTCGCGCACCGCGTCCCGACGCGCGCGACCGACGACGAAGGACGCGCCGTGCAGGTCTGGGTGCCGCGCGATGCGCCGGGCCTGACGGTGGTGGACGACTGGAGCGCCATCGGCCAGCGCACCACGGCAAGCGGCACCGTCACCTTCGACGCGGTGCCCGTCGATCCGCAGGACGTCTTGCCGATCTGGCAACTGGCCGACCGCCCGGGTCTGTCCGGCCCGACGTCGCAACTGATTCAGGCGGCGATCGACCAGGGTATCGCACAGGCCGCCGTTGCCGACGCGCTCGCCTTCGTGCGCGAACGCGCGCGGCCGTGGGTCGATTCCGGCCTCGAGCACGCAACCGACGACCCGTACATCATCGCCGATGTCGGCCGTCTGGAGATCGACCTGCATGCCGCGCATGAAGTGCTGGTGGAAACCGGCTGCACGCTCGACGCGATCGCGACCCGGCCGATCGATGCCGAAGCCAGCGCGCGCGCCTCCGTCGCCGTTGCCGAGGCCAAGGTGTTGACCACACGCATCGCGCTGGAGGCTAGTGAAAAGCTGTTCGAACTGGCCGGCTCCGCGTCGACCCGTGCGCTACACAACCTCGACCGGCATTGGCGCAATGCCCGCACTCATACGCTGCATGACCCGGTGCGCTGGAAGCTGCATCTGCTCGGCAACTATCACCTGAATCAGGTGCTTCCCGCGCGGCATTCGTGGAATTGAAACATGACCATTGACCTTTCTTCCGCGGTTGGCGACAGCGCCGCGCCAGCCGTGCTGCCTCGCGAACTGCGTTCGCTGCCCACTCCCGAGCTGATCGCTGACGACGCGCAGGCGCGTCTCGTCGCTCGCTTTCTGGCCGAGGCATTCGCGTCCGAAGCCGCACTGCGCGATCGCGAACGGCGGCTTCCGTGGGCCGAACTCGACGCCTTCGTGGCGAGCGGCCTGTGGGGCGTCACCGTGCCGCGCGAATTCGGCGGCGCGGGTGTGAGCAACGGTACGCTCGCCGAAGTCACCGCAACGATCGCCGCAGCCGACGGCTCGCTCGGCCAGATCCCGCAGAACCATTTCTATGCGCTCGAGGTGCTGCGCGTTGGCGGCAGCCTGGAGCAACAGCGCTTTTTCTACGGACGGGTGCTCGCGGGCGAGCGTTTTGGCAATGCGCTCGCGGAAATCGGCCACAAGGATTTCAAACGACGCACACGGCTCACGCGAGAGGCGGCCGGCTGGTATGTCGACGGCCGGAAGTTCTATTGCACGGGCGCGCTCTACGCACATTGGATCCCCACGCTGGTCGTCGCCGAAGAGCAGGGCCGCGACGTCACTTATCTGGCGTTCGTGCCGCGCGGCACACCGGGCGTCACCGTAACCGACGACTGGGATGGCTTCGGCCAGCGTGTCACCGGCAGCGGGTCGGTGCAGTTCGATCATGTGCACGTCGAGCCTGAATGGGTCGTGCCGTTTCAGGCGTCATTCGAGCGCGCCACGACGATCGGGCCGCTCGCGCAGATCATTCATGCGGCAATCGATCTCGGTCAGGCGCGCGGCGCCTTCGAAGCCGCGTTGAAATTCGTGCGCGAGCACTCGCGACCGTGGATCGACGCGAAGGTCGAACGGGCCGCCGACGATCCGCTGACCATTGCGCAGTTCGGCGACCTCTCAGTGCGGTTGCGCGCGGCAGAAGCGTTGCTGCGCCGCGCGGGTCGCTTCGTCGATGCCGCGCAGGCGCAGCCCACCGAGCAGTCGGTCGCGCAGGCGTCGATCGCTGTGGCCGAGGCGCGCGCGCTCACCACGACCGTGTCGCTGGATGCCGGGTCGCGCCTGTTCGAACTCGCCGGCACCGCCGCGACGCTCGACGGTCTCGGCCTCGACCGTTTCTGGCGCAACGCGCGCACTCACACGTTGCACGACCCGGTGCGCTGGAAGTATCACGCCGTGGGCAACTACTACCTCAACGACAAGCTGCCGCCGCGGCATGGAGCCTTGTGATGGCGAAGAAACAGATCCTGCTCAACGCGTTCAACATGAACTGCGTGGGTCATATCAACCACGGCCTGTGGACGCATCCGCGCGACCGTTCGAGCGACTACCGTCTGCTGCCGTATTGGACCAACCTCGCGCGCACCCTGGAGCGCGGACTGTTCGACGGGCTCTTTCTCGCCGACATCGTCGGCGTCTACGATGTTTATCAACGCAACGTGGACGTGACGTTGCGCGAATCGATCCAGTTGCCCGTCAACGATCCCACGCTGCTGGTGTCGGCAATGGCCGCCGTGACCGAGCATCTTGGGTTCGGCGTGACGGTCAATCTCACCTACGAGCAGCCCTATATTCTCGCGCGCCGGTTTTCGACGCTCGATCATCTGACGCAAGGCCGGGTCGGCTGGAATATCGTCACGGGCTACCTCGACAGCGCGGCGCGCGCCATGGGACTCAGCGAGCAACTGCCGCACGACGAGCGCTACGACCGGGCGGACGAATACCTGGAGATTCTCTACAAGCTGTGGGAAGGCAGTTGGGAGCAGGGCGCGGTGCTGCGCGACAAGGCGGGACGCGTGTATGCGGACCCGGCGAAGGTTCATCAGGTGCGGCATGCGGGCAAGTACTACAACGTGGAGGGGTATCACCTCGCGGAACCGTCGCCGCAGCGCACGCCAGTGCTGTTCCAGGCCGGCAGTTCCGGGCGCGGCCAGTGGTTCGCCGCGCGTCACGCCGAATGCGTGTTCATCTCGCCGCCGAACCGGCAAGCCGCGCGCGAAACCGTGCGCACGTTGCGCGAGCAACTGGTGCAGGCCGGCCGCCGTCCGGAGGACGTGAAGGTGTTCGTCGGCGCCGCGGTGGTTGCGGGCGCAACCGAGCAGCAGGCCCGCGAGAAATATGCCGACTATCGGCAATATGCGAGCCGCGAAGCCGGGCTCGCGCACTTCGCGGCAAGCACGGGTATCGACTATGCGCAATACGATCTCGACGCGCCGGTGGACTACGCGCCCGGCAACGCGATCGAATCGGCCACGCGAACAGCCAAACAGCACGGCTGGACACGCCGCAAGTTGCTGGAGATGTTCGAACTAGGCGGCCGCTATCCGGCCATTGTCGGCAGCGCCGCGCAGGTTGCCGACGAACTGCAGGCGTGGATCGAGGAAACGGGCGTCGACGGCTTTAACCTGAGCCGCACGGTGGTGCCCGAAAGCTACGAAGATTTTATCGATCTGGTCGTGCCGGAATTACAGAATCGCGGCCTGTACAAGACCGCCTATACCGACGGCGCGCTGCGCCACAAGCTGTTCGGGGAGGGCGACCAGTTGCCGGCCCGGCACGCGGCGGCGAGCTTCCGGCAGCATGCCGCGGAGGCGGTATGAAACCGTACACGGTCCGCCTCGCACAACGTTTGTCACAGGAGCACGCATGAGTCTCGATATTTTCTGGTTTTTGCCGACCTCGGGCGATACACGCTATCTCGGCAAGTCCGATTTTGGCCGGCCGCCGACCAACGAATATATGCGTCAGATCGCGGTCACGGCCGAGAGTCTGGGCTATGACGGCTTGCTGATTCCGACCGGCAGCAGTTGTCAGGATCCGTGGGTCACCGCCGCCAGTCTCGTGCCGGTGACGCAGCGCATCAAGCTTCTGGTCGCGTTGCGCACCTCGATCAGCGGCCCGACTGCCGCCGCGCGCCAGGCCGCGACGCTCGACCAGGCGTTGCATGGACGCCTGCTGCTGAACGTGGTGCCGGGCGGCGACGCCACCGAACTCGCCGCCGACGGCGTGTTTCTCCCCCACGACGAGCGCTATGCGGCCGCCGACGAATTCCTCACCGTCTGGCGCGATCTGCTCTCCGGCAAGACGGTGGACTTCAAGGGCAAATACGTTCACGTGGAGCAGGCGCGCAACTTTCATCCGCCGGTGCAGCAGCCGGCGCCGGCGCTGTATTTCGGCGGGTCGTCGCCGGCCGCGCATGAACTCGCGGCCAAGCATGTGGATGCGTATCTGACGTGGGGCGAGCCGCCTGCCGCCGTCGCCGAAAAATTCGCCGATGTGCAGCGGCGTGCCGCCGCCCATGGCCGCAAGCTGCGTCTGCATGTGATCGTGCGTGAGACCAACGAAGAGGCATGGGCCGAAGCCGAGCGCCTCATCAGCAAGCTCGACGACGAAGACATCCGCCGCGCGCAGGAGAACTATGCGCGCATGGATTCGGTCGGGCAACGCCGGATGGCGGAGTTGCATGGCGGACGCCGCGACAAGCTGGAGATCAGCCCCAACTTGTGGGCCGGTGTGGGTTTGGTGCGCGGCGGCGCGGGCACGGCGCTGGTCGGCGATGCAAAGACGGTCGCCGCGCGGTTGCAGGAGTATGTCGACGCGGGCGCGGATAGTTTTGTGCTGTCCGGCTATCCGCATCTCGAGGAGTCGATCCGTTTCGCGGAGCTTGTGTTCCCGTTGTTGCCCGGCAAGAGGCCGGTCACGTTGCGCGATCAGGTGCTGACGGGCGGGGCGTTTGATGTGCGGGCGGGTGCGGGTGAGGGCAGCGGTCGGCCGAAGGCGCAGGTGTGAAGCGGTCTGGCACTGGCTAGCGATAGATCGCTGCGCCGCTCGACAACATGTTTGCGAACATGTCGTCGAGCGCCCAACTCGGCTAACCGGGAGCGACGCCCCTCATGACGCTTCCGTCTGCGCGAGCACCGAACGCCGTTGGATATCCTGAAGCATCGCACTATTGAAGTGCCGCGCTTTCAGCCACGGAGCACGGCCATTCGCCTAGAAGTGCTCGCGATCGAATTCCGGCAACGCACGCGTTCCTTCAACAGCAACCGAATGCAGCAGTTCTGGCTTCAGATCGAGCAAACGCAGAATCGTGGGCGCAACTTGTGTGGTCAGTACATGTTCGCCGTTCATCTGTCCAGTGTGTTGGGCGTGGGGCACATAGATCACAAGACCGAGATGGCTGTCGTCGGGAGCGTTGCCGCCGTGCTCTTCGTCCTTTGCCGTACTCGAGGTATAGATCACACCCGGGTTCGGTTGGACGACGATGTCAGGCGTGCGTCCATCGGCAGGGTCCCCAAACCGGCCGGTCAATTGCGGGCCGTAGAGAATGTATGCCTGCGGACCGTCTGCGCAAATACCGGGAGCGTTGCAACCGAGGTTGCCTTTGAGGGTCTTCACGACGGCAGACAGTTGGCTTTGATCGCGCAACCAGATCAGTCCGACGTCATCGGTCTGGACGAAACCCGTTCCGACCAGGCCCGTTCCGTCATTGAGGTTGCCGCTCTTCGTAGCGTTCTGCCCGAAGTTGCCGTTCGGATCCAGATAGTTGCTTGTTTCAAGCAGTTTCGACAGCGTGTCGCCGTTCTTGATCAGCTTCGAATGTTCGGTCGGTGACTGCCCATGCTTGGCCGTGACGATGATCGCCGTCGACGAATAGAGATTACGCTGCTTCAGTTCGGTCACGATGCGACCCAGAGCGTTGTCAAGATAAGCAATCGCATTGCTGACCTGCGGCCCCGGCGTGAAGCTCGCATCCAGATAGCCGCCGCCATGCGCGACCGTCGCCTTCTGTGCGACGCTCAAAGTCTGGAAGTTGGTGCCAAACAGTGTGGGCACATCGGCGCTGGATTGACCTGTGGAGTCTTTGCCGTCGATCTCATTGATCAGCGACTGCACATGCAAATTGTCGAACTTTTCCGTGTGCGTATAGACGTCGGTGTAGTTCGTCTTGGTGGCCGGATCGATCGAGTTGATCTCGGTGCGCGAGAGATCGTCCACGCCCGTGCCTGACGGCCCGTTCAGCCAGTCGTAGCCCCATGCATGTTTGTCTGCCCAGGCGGTGCGCGCGCCTTTCACGTTGCGTTTGACTACTTCGAAGATCGTATTGGTCTTCACATAGTTATGCGGATAGACGGGCGCACAGACACCATTGACCAACGTATGCGGGATAGCCTGCGGATTGAACGCGCCGCCACCGTCGAGATGCGTTAGTGCGCCGCCGTTCTCGCCGTCGATGCCAGTCGTTTCGTCGAATACGACATTCCAGCCTTGCTTGCCGGTGCAATTGCTATCGGACGGCGCGAAGAGCGTGCGGTCGTAGGATACGTCGTAGAAGAGGCCGGCGGATTTGGGCGAGCCCCCGGTGACGAGCGCCGCGAGACCCGGGAACGAATCCGACAGGCCCGGTGTGTGCGCATTGGTGTAGGTCGTACCAGACCTGGCGAGCAGCGCAAGATTCGGGCATGCATTCGAACCGATGCAGCGTGCGACGTCCTGTTCATGCAGACCGTCGAAGCTGATCAGCAACACATGCTTCACTGACTCGTGCTCGTGCTCGTGTTCATGCTGATCGGCCGCCGCCGCGCCCATCGAGTACAGCCCGGCGAGCAGGGCAACGCCCACGCCAAGGCCGATTTGCTTGCGTTTCCCTATGCGCATCGTCTTCATTTCCCGTCCTTTTTTCAGGTTGCCACGAAACATTTGGTAATCCGGGAATGAATGTGCAGGGCAATTGAGTCGTCAGGATGAATGGGCGCTTTCGATTCCATAACCAGCAAGCGGCTAATGGTATGGACTGGAAAAAAACAGCAATCAGCAATTGCCTTAAGGTTTCCTTAAGGATTGAGTGGTGGGTTGAAAAGTTGAGCTGAATCGCTAACGTTGACCGGAACGTTGTCGCGAGTATTTGAACGTCTTGCACGCCTCGAATCCCGTCGTGATCAGACAGTGTTTGGCAATTGTGTGATCGTTGTCGCGCCGAACGCAGGCGAAGGGTTCCTCGTACGTCGAAGGTGGGGCTAAAGTGCCGCTGCGTTGGACCCGTCAGGTCTGATAAATCCGCGGACTGACACCGTGAGACCGGCTACATCTACGTTGTTCGCCAATTTGAGCGTCAACTGCTGTCGCTGCGCAATACGGGCCGCAATGGCGAGTCCGAGCCCGCTGCCCGTCCCCTTGGTATGCTCTCCGCGATAGAAGCGGTCAAGCACACGCTCCAACTCTCGCTCGGGAATGCCAGGTCCGGTGTCCACCACGTCGAAGCCCAGGCGCTCCCCTGTGAGGCAGAGTACGACGTCGACCCTGCCGCCTTGCGGCGTGTAGCGGATCGCATTGTCGATCAGGTTATTCAGCAGCACACTCACCCCGTGCGGATCAGCTCGCACATCGCACGGATTGTCCTGCGTCACGGGATGCCGGAACTCCAGGCCCAAATCAATCTGCTTCTGTTCCGCCAGCAGGGAGAAATCGCTGACTGCCTGCTCGCCGAGTTTCCTCAAGCTGACCGATACGCCTTCGTTTGCCGGATTTGCATCCTCCCTTGCAAGCGTCAAAAGCTGTTGAACGAGGCGGATGATGCGATTGAGCCGTGTGTCGATCCGCTCGATCGTCTGGCCATCGTCTTTCAAGGTGCCGTTGTTCGACGCTGCCTGCAACTGCAGTTTCAGCGCGGCAAGCGGCGAGCGCAGTTCGTGCGCGGCATCCGCAATGAAAGTGCGCTGCGCCTGTGAGGCGGCGTTCAGACGCTGCAGCAGGTCGTTCAATGCATCGACGAGCGGCCGGATTTCGACCGGCACCTGGCCGTCGAGACGCAATGGTTCGAGCGAATCGAGCGAGCGCGTTGCCAGTGAGCGCGATAAGCCGCCAATCGGCGCGAGACCTCTCGCCACGACGAACAGCACGAGTACGATGGTCACAGGCATCAGCAGGCCGAGCGGCCACAAGGTATGGAGCGCGAGGTGGAGCGCCAGCGCTTCTCGTACGGACACCGGTTGCGCAACCTGGACAAAGCGGTCCGGCTGCTGCAAGCCCAGGACGCGCCAGTGAGCCTCGCCCCGTTCGATGGTGCGAATACCCGCGGGCAGTCGCGCCAGAACCGGCGACAAGCGGGAGTGGTAGACGAGCGAGCCCCCTTTGTCCCATATCTCGATCAGAATCCGGTCGTCCGAAATACCTTCGAACTCCGAGCCTTGCCGCTCGACTGTCTCCGCCGTTTCGAGATTCGATGGCAAGGATAGGGCAACGGTACGCAGTTCGTAGTCGAACAGTTCATTGGCCTCTTCGCGGGCCGTATGAAAAATCCCGAATGCAGCAATTCCGGAGGCGGCGGCGAGGCCACAGATCAGCCAGCCGAGTAGCCAGCGGCGAATCGACGTCATTCATGCCTCTTCAATCGATAGCCAACGCCACGCACCGTCACGATCTGTTCTGCGCCGATCTTGCGCCGCAGGCTGTGCACGTGCACTTCGATTGTGTTGCTTCCCACTTCATCGCCCCATCCATACAGTTTGTCTTCGAGTTCGGACCGGGTGAAGACGCGCGCGGGCTCTTCGATCAGCGCCTGCAGCAGCGCGAACTCCCGCGGCACGAGCGCTACCGGTGCGCTGTTCTTCCTCACTTCGTGAGCGGCGGGGTCAAGCGTCAGTTCACCATGGGAATAGATCGGCTGTTTCTGGCCGGTTCGTCGTCGCAGCAACGCCCGCGCTCTTGCTGCCAGTTCATCCAGATCGAAGGGCTTGATGAGGTAGTCGTCGGCTCCGGCGTCGAGGCCGCGAATGCGCTCGTTCACGGAGTCGCGTGCTGTCAGGATGATGACGGGCGCCTGACCACCTTGTTTGCGGTAGCTATTGAGCAGGTCGATGCCGTCTTTTTTAGGCAGGCCGAGATCCAGCAGGACAAGGTCGTACACGCCGTTGCCAAGCGACAACTCGGCCGCCCGGCCGTCTTGTGCCCAGTCGATTGCATATCCTTCGCGCCCCATTGATTCGAGCACGGTTTCCGCAATCATTTCATCGTCTTCTACCAGAAGCAGACGCATCGGCGCTCCTTGCGTTGTTCACCATCCGACATTGTCGCGCATCCGGAATTAACGTTTCCTTAAGCAATTGTTAAGCGTTTGGTCAATATTATCTGCCTTTCGTGAGCAAGCGGATCGAAGCCCTCATGCACGCCGTCGCATTCTTGGGCAAACGAAAGCGCTGCGGAACGGCGCGATGCGCCGGTCGACAGACGACGCATGGACAGTCTAGTGGTGAGTGAAAAGCCCGGCATCCGCGCCAGACGACGCAACATGAGCGGGCGGCGTCCGAGATTCTGACGATCCGCCCGTTTGCGTGCCGTAACCAGTCGCACCGGCTGTTTGGCGCGGGCTCGCATATTGCTGAGAAGCCGGATAACCCATTTTGGATTGATGCAGGGTGTGGTGTCGCTCGGCTTCGGCTGTTTGCGCTCGCACCTCGGCGCGCGTGAGTGGACCATTGGTCGCCTGCGCGAAGCTGGCGACAGGCAGCGAAGCGGTGATGGCAAGGATGCAGATGGAGAGGATGCGTTTCATAGTGCGTTTTCCTTGGGAATCTGAATGAATATTCCTGACCTTCGCGCTTCGAGTCCTGCGCGCCGATCTGGAGCATCACGTCGAGGGCCCTTGTGACGTGCATCATCAGAGTACGTGTTGAACCTTAGGTGACGCTTATCCGGCTTCCGTGTGGATTGAATACGCGCGAACGGCCTGGTTAAGCGGGTGTTAACCTGACTGATGCAATCTGTCTGCCACGTCTTCGGCGCCGCTGGCGCGAGGCGCAGGCGCTTGCGGGCGCAACGATCGATTGAAGTGCAAAGAAAGAGGAATGAACATGAAAGGAAGCACTGCGAGCTTTGCCAGCCAGGCTGTCAGCAAGGTTCCCGAGGTAACGATCGGATTCTGGGCGATCAAGGTGGCCGCGACGACGCTGGGGGAAACCGGCGGAGATTGGGTATCCATGTCGCTGAATCTTGGTTATCTGGTCGGCTCTTCGATCTTCCTCGTGTTATTCGTCGCCCTCGTTTCCGCCCAGGTCAAGGCAAGAGATTTCCATCGCTTCCTGTACTGGGCGACGATTGTCGCCACGACCACGTTGGGTACGACAATGGCGGACTTCGCCGATAGATCGCTAGGCATCGGATATCCCGGCGGGACTACGCTAGTCGTTGCGCTATTGATTGGCAGTCTGGCCATATGGTATCGGTCGGAGGGGACGGTCTCGGTCGAGAGCATCGTCACCGCCAGGGCTGAATGGTTTTACTGGATTACGATCCTGTTTTCACAAACGCTCGGCACGGCGCTCGGGGACTGGGTAGCGGGTGAAGACCGCGGCGGGCTCGGTATCGGATACGAATATGGCGCAATGCTCTTTGGAGCGGGCCTGATTGTCGTGGCCGCACTTTATTTCTGGACGCGTGTATCGCGCACGGCGCTGTTCTGGTCAGCGTTTATTCTGACCCGGCCACTCGGCGCGACGTTGGGGGACTTCCTCGATAAACCGGTGGCGCAGGGCGGACTGCAGGTGAGTCGGCTGTATGCGTCGGGTATCCTGCTTACTTTCATGGTGGCGTGTATCGTGCTGATTCCGCAGCGGCCAACCAGGAGGGAGCCGGCAGCCTGATCATCCGCGCTATCGGATGGCATGGAAAACCATGCAGTTCCATCAGGACGTAGTGAAGGCAACTCATTCCGAATGCACAGATAGCCGGCCCGTCCGGCTTCTTTGAGCGCCATTGTTCATTCCGTCCAGTGAGATTGCGCGAATGAGTTTCGCTGCTAGAAGCGGTAAAGGACCGACGCCATCCCGTTGAGGTCGAGCCGGCGCTCGGTGATCGGACTGCCGGCGGCGTAACGCTCGAGGCGTCCCACAACGGCCGCAACGTTCGCCGACCAGTGCGGACTGATCTTGTACGTGGCATTCACGTTGAAGTGAGCATCGCGCAAACCGGAACCGGTATCGTAGTGCGGTAGTCCCGATGCCGCGCTTTCCTGCTGCGTGACGCCGAACATCGTCTGGGTATAGGTCGCGTTGGCCCACGTGAGGCCCGGACCCATCGAAATCAGCCAGTTGCCGATCGGCGCCGATACGAACAGATCGGCCATCGCCGTCAGACCTTGCCCCGTTCCCGCGATGTCCTGGTAGGCCGCCACCGCGCCGGTGAACGCCCACCACGTGTAATCGCCGAAGATCCGCAGCTTCGGTCCATAGTGCACATCGGGTAAGCCTTTGAGCCGCGCATCGTCGGACGATGATCTCGACTGGAAGTCGAAACTCACCGACATGCCGAGGTGATAGTTCTCCGCGTGCATCACGTTGACGCCGAGCACATCCGGACCCTGCGAGAAAAAGCGGTCCTTCCATGAAATGTCCTGCACGGGGAAGGGAAGCACTTGCAACTGTGAGGAGCCGGGGAACTTCGGGAACACATACATGCCCGGCCCGACCGAGATTTTCCAGTCGCTGTCCGCCTGCGGTTCATCGGCGTGCGCGATACCCGTCGTACAACACGCGCTTACCGCTGCGAGCGCCAGGCAGCGGCGTCGGAAAGATGCGATATGGAGCTTCATGCTTTCCTCGCCACGGCGGCCAACTGTCTCAGGCGTCGAGCGAGCGCCCGTGATACGACAGGCGTCGGATTGTTGCAGGACGCCGACGTTGCGGCGCTTTCGCGCATGAATAGCGCGCATTCCCGCGCGACTACCTCGCGCTCGTTGTCAGAGGTGATCATATGGTACGAGTCGTCGAGCCAGATGGTGCGAAGAAACGACGCGCCGACGTTCGCCACGACATACTGCGGATTGTGTGGACTGGACGTCTCGTCGTCGATCGCATGAATGATGAGGCAGTCGGTGCTGATGCTCTTCAGCTTCTCGCGTACCCAGTTCGCAAGCCGGCTCGCTTCGTGAAGCGCGGGCATCGCAATGGATGCGGGTCCCACTTCGCTGATTTCACCTCTTTGCATCACGCGCGCAATTTTCGAGCGCAATGCCTCGTTGCGCAGACCGTAGGGTTCGTGCTCGCGATAGCGATAGCGCGAGCGCAACGGCGTGTAGTAGACGTAGTCGAGTAGAAATCGATACCAGGGAATCGCCCAGCCGTCGTAACTGAGTGTGATCGACAACAGCAGCAACGCGCGCGCGGTCGGGCGCTGTTGAGTGACGGCGGCGGCCAGCGTCGCGCCCATGGAAAGTCCGCATACCGAAACGTGCCGGTATCGCGCGGCAAGCGCGTCGAATTCGGCGACGGCAGCGCTGATCCACTGTTCCATCGGCGCATGTCCCGTGCCGGCACTGTAGCCATGAAGCTCCGGCGTGTGAGTCACGAAGCCTTCTTCGGCAAGCGCGCGCGCAAGGAAGCGCAATTCCGCGGGAGAACTCGACAGGCCGTGTAAAAGCAGGACAGCGTGATCGTTGCCCTGAGCGGAGGGAAATGGAGAGGGCTTCATGGTCAGTCTTCCGCCCGAAGGATCAGAAACTCGCCGGACGGCGTAATGAAGCGTTCGCACATACATTCGACCGCGCGCCAACCGTGTCCACTCGATAGAAAACGCATGCGGTGATGGCCCGGCATCAGGCGGTCGTTCACACGCGCGAGATCATCCTGATGCACTTCCGAATTCCTGGTGCCGTAGGCGATGCCCGTACGAAACGATTCGTCGTCGATGACGCCGTCGGCCGTGGAAGTCGCCGCCGCCGCAACAAAACTGCTAGGCGGCGCGCTCGTTGCCGGATCGACTGCCTTGATGAGAATAAGTGAGCGGTTGTGCTGGGCGATGTGATGCAGCATGCGATGCATTTCATCCGTGGCACGACGCGCGAGCAGGCGTTCGTTATCGCCGCGCAGCAGCATTTCATAGCGCGACTGCGCGACAGACGCCAGAAGTTCGGCGCGATACTGCGCGCGTTTCAAACGCTCGACCAGCGTGATCACAACAATCGTGATCAGCGGATACGACACCAGCAGGCGGATATCCGACGCGTCGATGACGTCCAGGCGTCCGTACGGCGGGACAAACAGGTAATCCGCGAGACAGAGTCCCGCCAGCATCACGCTGAATGCGGGCGCGAGACCACAATAGTATTCCACGAGCACGGCGGCGATGAGAAAGGCGGTGCCCGGCATGATCGGACCAAGCAGCGGGTGCAGTACCGATCGGATGGCAGCGGCGGTAAAAAGTGCCGTAGCTGCAATAATCCACCGTCTGCGGCCTCGCGGCGCCCAGCGGCGAGAGTTTTTGACTTTCATTTTGTTATATACGGCGAGGTGACATTGACCCATGAAACAGTGATTGTGCCAGACACTTTTGTGACATATCCGGCGATATCAGGCAAAGTTTGGACTGGGCCGTGTTTTCCCGAATGCAATGGCAGCAAACTGACCAATGGGAATTAGCGCATCGATCCGGCGTTTGTCCTTATATCGGCCCCGAAACTAGTAAAGCCGCTTCGCACGAGACAAAGCATGCGAGTGCTCACCTATGCCCTATGGTTCGCTGTCGCCGCCTATCTGGGCGCGGCGCTGACGCTGTATCTGATGCAGGACCGCATGCTGCTTCCATCCACCCCGGACGCGGCGGATCTGCGCACGGTCGTGAACGCGGGTAACCACATTGACGCGTGGAAAGCGCAAGGCGCGTACGCGGGTTACGTCGTCGCGCCGACGGAGCACGAACCGCGCGGTACGTTCATCGTCTATCACGGCAACGAGGAGTCGGCGGAGACCAAGCTGCCGCTCGCCAATGTATTCGTACACGCCGGGTATCGGGTCGTCATTGTCGAATATCCGGGGCACGGCAAGCGGGGAGGTGAGCGGACCATGCAAGCGGCGACGGTTGCTTCCCGTGAAGCTTTGGCATCCGTGCTCTCGCAATGGCGCGGTCCAGTCTATCTAGTGGGCGAGTCGCTCGGCGCGGGCATGGCATCGCAAGTGGTCAAGGGCAACGAGTCGGCAATCGCGGGCGTCGTGCTTATTACGCCGTGGGACTCGCTTGCGAATGTGGCCGCTGAAAAGTATCCGGCTTTCCCG
Source organism: Paraburkholderia sp. RL17-381-BIF-C (assembly GCF_046026435.1). NCBI lineage: Bacteria > Pseudomonadati > Pseudomonadota > Betaproteobacteria > Burkholderiales > Burkholderiaceae > Paraburkholderia > Paraburkholderia sp. RL17-381-BIF-C. The sequence continues at coordinate 106,652 of NZ_JARESX010000019.1, forward strand.
GTGCGGTGGCTACTGCACGACCGCTTTGATTCGATCGCCGCCGTATCGCGTTATGAGGGGCCGCTGGTCATCATCGGGGCGCAACGAGACGAGTTGATTCCGGTCGCGCATGCACGCCGTTTCGCAAGCGAACACGATCACGCCCGGCTCATGCTGTTGCCCAACGCCGATCACGACGACTGGTTCGGCGCCATGACGCCGCAGGACTGGGGGCGGGTTCTGCAATGGCTTAAGGCCGCATGAAGCGAAGCCTGAACGCAAGGGCTGGGTCTTCGCGTTGATGAGGCCTGTTGTGCCGCACACGCGCAGCGGTTTAACTGGCCGAATCCGCGAGAAAAGTCACCCGCCCTCCTGCGAGACCACAGAGTCGACACCGCACTGCTCGGGTGTCGACTACTGCGCCGCATTTCAGCCCAGCATCTTTATGACTGCCTTTGCGCTCGCCTCCGATGAGCCAGGGTTCTGCCCCGTCACCAACTGTCCGTCGACCACCACGTGGCTCGCCCAATCCGGTCCTTTGCTGTAATGCGCGCCAAGCTTTTGCAGTTCCGACTCGACAAGAAACGGAACCACGTCGACAAGCCCGACTGCAGCCTCCTCTGAATTGGAAAAGCCGGTGACCTTTTTCCCGTTCACGAGCGCCTTTCCGTCGGTGCCCTTCACGTGCCGAAGGACGCCAGGCGCATGGCAGACAAACGCAACCGGTTTTCCAGCTGTTTGAAATGCTTCAATCAACGATATCGATTTCGAGTCCTCGGCAAGATCCCACAGCGGGCCGTGGCCGCCGGGATAAAAGACCGCGTCGTATTCCGCTTCATCAGCCTCCGACAGCGGATGCGTATGAGCGAGCAGTGCCTGCGCCTCCTTGTCAGCGCGAAAGCGTTTCGTTGACTCGGTTTGCGCGTCTGGTTCGTCACTTTTTGGATCAAGCGGCGGTTGGCCTCCCTTGACCGAAGCTAAAGTAATTTCTGCTCCCGCGTCCTTGAATACATAAAAGGGTGAGGCAAATTCTTCGAGCCAGAATCCGGTCTTCTTTCCTGTGTTACCGAGTTGATCGTGGGACGTCAAAACCATCAGGATTTTCATCACAACCTCCAATGTTGAGCAGCTGAATTGTCAGCGGGACGTGCTTCACTCGGACCACGGTTGTGGGCAAAGGTTGCGAGGTCACAGAAATCGGCCTTCGAATACGAGCAAGGCGGTATCAGGCGAAATTCGCAAGGCTGGTTTGACGAAACCGACGGATACCCCCACCCCCTATGTTAAACTCAAGTCTATTTTTCGCCCTGAAGGGGTGTCTGGGGAGCGCGGTGAGTCATACGGTCCATGAAAAACAGAAACTTCTCAACCGGGTTCGCCGTATCAAGGGGCAGGTTGAAGCCATTGAGCGGGCACTCGAGGAAGAGCATGGCTGCTCCGATGTTCTGCAGCGAATTACGAGTTGCCGCGGAGCGATGAATGGCCTGCTTGCCGTCGTACTGGAGGACCATATCCGCAATCATCTCGTCGATGCAGAAAGCGCGGATGAGCCTGATGTCAGCGCGACCGAACAGCTCATCGAAGTTGTTCACAGCTATTTCAAGTAGAGTCAAAAATGAGTGATTTCAACGATGCCGCGTTCGGTGCGGGGCATGACCACATCTTTCTGGGTTCAGCCCATGAGCAGAACGAACGCAGGACCTGGGCGGTGATTGCGCTGTGCTCGGCCATGATGGTCGCGGAAATCGTCGGTGGCAGTTTGTTCGGGTCGCTTGCGCTCGTCGCCGATGGACTCCACATGTCGACGCACGCGGGTGCGATGCTGATTGCCGCACTGGCTTACACGTACGCGCGCAAACATGCCACGGATTCCCGCTTCGTATTCGGTACGGGCAAGTTGGGCGACCTGGCGGGATTTACTAGTGCCATCGTGCTCGCAATGATTGCCTTGCTGATTGGCTATGAGGCAGTGTCACGCTTCCTTTCGCCGGTACCCATCCATTTCGGTGAGGCGATTCCTATCGCGGTAGTCGGCCTGCTGGTGAACCTCGCGAGTGTCTGGCTTCTTGGCGGCGACCATCACGGTCATAGCCATGCTCACAGCCACGGGCACGGGCACGGTCATGAGCATGGCCACGACGACCATGCGCACGAAGACGACGCACAGAAGGTCTTCACCGCGTCCGGCGTGTTTGACGTGTCTATCTTTGAAGACGGTGTGCCTCCAGTCTTTCGGGTTGCGCCTGCGACTGCGGGTTCGCGGCTGGAAGCGGCCGGGGGAGCCATTACGACCGTACGACCTGACGGATCGCGACAGGTGTTTGATTTAGTAGAGCGGGGTGGGTATCTGGAGTCGAAAGACCCCATTCCGGAGCCGCACGCATTTAAAGCTGTGGTGCGGATGGCGGGCGGCGAGTACGAGGTCGAATTCGAAGAACATGTGCATCACGACGAGGTGGATCATGCGGCCATTCGGGACCACAACATGCGGTCTGCCTACATCCACGTGATAGCAGATGCAGCGGTCTCGGTGCTGGCCATTGTCGGCCTCCTGCTGGCGCGCGCATTCGGATGGCTTTGGATGGACCCGCTCGCCGGTGTCATTGGAGCACTGGTGATTGCGAACTGGTCCTACGGACTGATGCGTGACACAGGCGCGATTCTGCTCGACATCAACCCCGACCGACGGATGGCGGACAGCGTCCGTCAGGTGATTGAAGACTCGGGTGACAAGGTCATTGACCTGCACGTGTGGCGACTCGGCCCCGGCCATATGAGCGCTGTGGTGTCCGTTGCGACCAATGAACTGCATCGCGATTCGCGCTTCTATCACGCGGTCCTCAAGCGTTTCAAGGGCCTCTCGCATGTCACGGTTGAAGTACAACCTGCACAAGCGGCTGCCTGAACAATGGTAGTCAAGTTTGGTGCCATAGCCTGAGGCGCTGGTCGCTACAGCGTCGGTTTTTCGATGAAACCCCGAGCCGACCAGTCGACGGGAAATGCTACAAGTGCTTACAAATCTTGCCGGCATTACGTCCACCAATTTGCCGGCTCCCGCGTTCTTGCTGACATACGTCAACGGAGCGCACTATGAACACCAACCTGACTTCCAATTCGCCGCAACGCAGTCGTATTCACCCTCTGGTTGCCGGTGCGGCTGTGGCCGTCATCCTGGCCAGTGCCACAGGCATCGCTGCGATGACCGGCATTCTGCCAACGTCACGGGCAACGACCGCGCCTTCGACGGCGGCAGCACCTGTGGCCGCGCAAATTGCCAGCGCCCCGGCGACGTCGCCGCAACCGGTCGCGGAGCAGCGCGTCACGCATGAGCAGACGCCAGCGCAACCAGGCGTCCATCATCATCGTAGCGCGGCGCCCGAGCAGGCTCCGAGATATGGGAACAACGACGCCTATCAAAACTCGGCACAGCCCGCAGCGAGGCCGGTCGCCGTCGACCCGAATGCCGGCGAAGTTGTGGCCATTAACACAGTTCAGGAACCCGAATCAACGACGGGTCTTGGCGCCGTAGGCGGAGCTGTCGCCGGCGGTCTGTTGGGAAACCAGGTTGGAGGAGGGCGCGGTCGCGTGCTGGCAACGATTGCAGGAGCGGTTGGCGGCGGATTGGCGGGCAACGGCATCGAGCATGCGGTGCGCAAGGCGACGAGCTACCAGGTGCAGGTAAGAATGCAGGACGGCAGCTACCGGAATTTCAATTACTCGACGCAGCCCTCGGTCCAGGTGGGTGAGCGCGTCCATGTCTCAGGAGACTCGCTAAGCGTGTCGTAATCATGGTTGTACCCGGCAGTTTTCGCAGCGGGTTACTGCCGGTTACAGAACTGACACTTCGGACGCACCTGCGTCCGCGCGCCTCTCTAAAATCCGCGTTGTTCGCCATTGCCTGGTATTCGCCAGAAGCCGGCGATACAGGAGATATCCATGAAACGCGTTACCCTTTTTCTGGCGGCGGGACTCTGCGCCGCGTGCGCATCCAGCGCGGCTCTCGCACATGCGGATATCGGCGTGTTTCTCGGTGTGCCGGGTCCCGTCTATGCCGCACCTCCCCCGGTCGTCTATGAGGCTCCGCCGCCAGTGGTCTATGAAGCACCGCCGCCAGTGGTCTACGCGCCGGCACCGGTCTATGGCTATGGATACCGCTATGAAGGGGGTTACGGCGACGAACGCAGGTGGCATGATCACGGCCGCCACCGCGGATGGGAGCACCATCACCGCGGCGACGATGACGATTGATCTGGCGGTGGCTACGCGCACGATGCGCAACTGAACGCTCGCGAAAATAGTGCGAAGCGCGTCACCTTGAAGGGTCATCCTTTGGACGTGACATCAACCGCCTTCGAACCACTCCAGATGGCGAGAAAGTGCTGCCTTTAAAGGCGGTTGGCAAGTCGGGACTCAGTCGGTTCCATGATCAGATGCCCTGTACCGTCGTCATATCGATAAGCGAAGGCGGTTGCTGCCAAGCCGGCGCCGCTGCCGCAGTCGCGGTGAATCATAATTCCACCACCTTGGTCGAGCAAAACGCCGGATTTTCCCACGTAAGGTCACTGTATGACCTGGCGTTGCCGAGGTTGGCCGGATATCCACGCGGATTCGCAACGACCCGCGACGCACCGTGGTGGTAATCGAACGAATCGTGCACGTGGCCGTGAATCCATAAATTCGCCTGGCCAAGCAGGTTGCGTAGATCGCTGAGAAAGCCAGGATTGATTGGGTGATCCAGAAAGCGCGGGTGAATCGAATCGGGTGACACGCCGTGATGAGTCACCACGACTGTCTTTCCTGGAAACGGGATGCTCAATTGGCGCGTCAGCCAGTCGACCGCGCCTTTGTGTTCGATAAAAGCGTGTTCCGGGCTGAAGCGTTCGGTATCAGTAAGCCAGATCGCCGAATGGTCCGACATGTGGGCGCGTGCGTAATCCATACTCGAATCACGCGTGCTGTAGAGCTCGTAGTCGGTCCACAGGCAGGCTCCGAGAAACCGTACGCCGCCGATAACGACAGATTGACGCTCAAGATATCTGACCTGTGTGCCAGCCGACCTGACTCGAAGCGCCTCTACGACCGAAGCATAAGGTAATCCAAATGCTTCATGATTCCCCGAAACATAGACAACCGGCACCGGCCAGTGCTCAAAGTAGTCGACAGCGTGCGTGCCACAATGAACATCGCCAGCAAGGACAAGAACATCCGCGTCGGTTGCGACTTGAAGCGGTAAGTCATTGAAGCCTCTGTTTTTTTCGAGGACGTCCAGATGGAGGTCCGATGCAATCTGTACACGCATTTAATTCAGAGAAAGCATTTTGTCCGCGGCTCATCGATCGACACGTAAAACATTTCCGGAACAGTCATTCAGAATGCCGCTACGCAGATGGATTCAGCGCCGTTGACGATTGATGGTGGTCGAACGGAGATATCCCTCCCCGCAACAAGCCGGGCCGCTTCGAGCGAAAACTCCGATTACCTATGGACGAAAGGTATCTCTCGCCACGCCAGCGAGCTTAATGTGAAGAATGACTAGCGGCCGTTGCGGGCATGTCAGCGAAATCAATGCTCGATGTGAGGACGTGCCTGTGAAGGTCACATCATTACGCACAAGGCCAACACGAAACGCTCTTCGCGCCATACGCTTGATCACCAGGAGCGCGCCCAGTATCAGGGCGACTGCCGACAGCCGAAACAAGGATGTCACGAATAGCTCTTCAGGGGCATGCGCCACGAGTCGCGCCACCAGTCGGACCGCGAAAATTTAGATACCGGTTTCATCGAGATGAATCGAATTGCGCTGAATCTAGCATATCGACCTGAAGGAAAACTTAAGCACCCGAAAAATGAAGAATGGATCGCGCCGGGCTATTATCCGATTGACTTTTCGATTCCCGAATATTTCTTTCAATAGATATCAAGTAAAAAATCATGGCGCCGTTATCTGCATCGAGCACGAATGGTCGTGCTCACATTCGTCCTCAGGTGAACCATGACAATTTCCTCCATCGCGAATCCTCAGATCAGCGCGCAATATCCGACGCCGCAAAAGGCAGTCAAGGGTGGTGAAGCTGGTGAAGTCGGACCCGACCTCGACGGCGACGCTGATGACGGGGGCCGGAAGGCTAGCCCGGCGGTTGCAGCACCATCGGGCGCCGCGCCGAGTGTCAACTCCAGCGGTCAGACGGTAGGCACCCTCATCAACATAAAGGCCTGACGGCGTCAGCGCGGTCGACATGGGCGGCGCGGGGGCATGATCGACCAGTGGGCGCCTGCGATGAATGGCGCACGACTTGGCGAGGCCATCAGGAGCGTCGACCTGCCTGCCCGTGTCATGCCAATGCAAAAATTTACGACTCGTTAACGCGACTGAGGAAAGCGGCGAGGTGATCAGCGACATGGTTGCCGTTCACATTCCGATGAAGAACTCTCCGTCTTCACGAAACAGTTGGTCGAACTATGCGCTGCATCCCGACCATCCTGAGATAGCGCTCATTGTGCTCACAAATAATATATAGTTTGATATATTATCAATGTGCAAATGATAGGAAGGTGAGATGAGGAAGAAGTCCGCCCCAATCGATCTGTCGGTAATGCAGGCATCGGCGGAGAAAGCCTGTGGTCTCCTGAAGGTGCTGGCCAATCCCGACAGGTTGCTGTTGATGTGCCAGTTGTCCCAGGGCGAGTTGTGCGTGAGTGACCTGGAAGAGCAGTTAGGCATACGTCAGCCCACACTCTCACAACAACTTGGGGTGCTTCGGGATAACGAGCTCGTTGAGACGCGGCGGGAGGGAAAGAGCATCTTTTATTCCATCGCGAGCAAGGAAGCGATTGCGGTCATGACCGTGCTGTACGACCAGTTTTGCGCCCAATGAAGGTGAGGAGAGGCCATGTCGATTGATATCGCGAGTTTTACGCCGGGCCTGTCATTGACTGGCGGTCTGGTGATCGGCGCCGCGGCTGCCGTGCTTGTTTTATCCAACGGACGTATAGCTGGCATCAGCGGCATCCTCGGTGGGCTGCTTGGCGCGCCACACAAAGATGCCGGCTGGCGTGTCGCTTTTCTTGCCGGGTTGATTGGAGCACCGGTGCTGGCAAGCCTGCTTGGAAACCCGGTAGCGCCTGATATCCAGGCCGGGTGGACCGAAATACTCATTGCGGGTTTTCTCGTCGGCATAGGCACGCGTTACGCGAGCGGTTGCACGAGCGGCCATGGTGTCTGCGGCATCTCGCGCGGCTCTATCCGTTCGCTGGTCGCGACGGCAACATTCATGGCAAGCGGTTTTATGACCGTGTTCGTGACAAGGCATCTGCTTGGAGGTTGAAATGGGTTTGCTCGCTGCTTTAATTTCCGGCCTTCTGTTTGGAGTCGGCCTGATCGTGTCCGGCATGGCTAATCCGGCGAAGGTGCTGGGATTTCTCGATATCGCGGGACGATGGGATCCCTCTCTTGCATTCGTGATGGCCGGCGCGATAGCCATCGGCTCTATCGCGTTCCTGTTTGCAAAAGGCCGCAAGAAATCCCTGCTGGGGCTGCCCATGCAGATTCCGGCCAGTACCAACGTGACGTTGAGACTTGTGCTGGGAAGTGCGGTATTCGGCATCGGCTGGGGGCTCGCGGGATTTTGCCCGGGACCCGCGCTGGTCGCACTGGGCGCTGGCTTTCCGAAAGCATGGGGTTTTGTGGCCGCAATGCTCGGTGGCATGGCCGTGTTCGAGTTCGTCGAACGCGCGAAATTGAGTCGGCAGCAGGGCTGACACGCTGCGCACGGATTGGTGAGCCGTTCGCGCAATTCCCGCGCTTATAGGGGCAGAGGAATGGACCGCATGGCTGCAGTCAGTATGCTACCGGGAGCTGTTGTCGGCCTGATTCTGGCGCTGACGGATGCTGGCGACGTTATCGTGGCATTACCCATGCTGCTCTTTGTTCTTGACATGATTGTGGCCGGCACGAGAGGGGATTGAGTGTAATCGGCGATCACTGTCTACTACGCAGGAATTTCATTCAATGAAGCCGGGCACATTATTTACTGCGCTTATCGTGATGGCAGGCCTGGGCGCGGCGGTTGAATCGTTCGCGGCGGACGCTGAACGTCAGGCCGAGGTCGCGCAGCGAGGTGCGGAGGTCATGCCGTTCAGCCTCAAGGCCACAACTCACATCTTCACCAAATCGGACGATGGTGGGAGCCAGCAGGTAATTGCGAAAAACCCGTCTGATAGCCGCCAAATTGGGCTGATTCGCAAGCATCTGCGTGAAATACAGACGCAGTTTCAGCGTGGCGACTTTTCGGGGCCCGCCCGGACTCACGGAGCCGACATGCCCGGGTTGGCGCAACTCAGGGCGGCAAAGCCTGGTCAGATATCGATTACGTATAAGGACATTAGAGGTGGAGGCGAGCTCACCTATCGCAGCAATGACCCGAATCTGGTGTCGTCACTTCACGCATGGTTCGACGCGCAGCTGTCGGACCACGGTGCTGATGCGATGGATGGGCATATGCATCATCATGCGGACATGGCGCCGCAGTAAGTCGCACGCTACGACGCTTTGTCGGAGAACTGGATAGCGCGACAGAAACCGGCAGAAATCCGGCTACGTTGATAGTCAGGGCGAAAGCTCCTCAAAGGCTCTCAACGCATGGGTGGCATACATCATTGATGGG